>NZ_CAMZMZ010000016.1:0-88663 GCF_947311905.1 Alteromonas sp. CyTr2
CAGTTACCTGATACCGGATTTTGAAGCCTTAAAAAGATCGGTCAACCGATCATTAAATTCTTAACTGATCGGCATTAGCGCCTAGTGGACGCTCTTTCAATTATAACTTTAGGACAAAAAGCGCTGGGTAAACGCCTTTTCGTTGTTGCCTATAACTGCTCGTTTAAGAAGGCGTTAAAGTCTGCCTGAAATGCAGATTTCAGCCGCATACACTGTTGAGACTCGTCCTGCATAATTTCGACACCGCGTGCCATTCCTTGATAGGTCTCGCTAATTGGCGCGTAGAACGCATTGGCCATTTCTAAGTTTTCAGCCGAACAGGTTGTTGAAACAAATTCCGGCATTCTGCTTACATGGTAATCAGGCATTTTTGCTAGTAGCGCGTCTTTATTCTTACTAAGCCACTCGTACAATAGCGTATGATCGTCTAAGTTACGTGCCACTCTCACCACCATATACATGGTATTTGCAGGCGTAATATCATCGGTAAGCGCTAAATCTAACATTTTAAAGACGGTCGCTTTGTCTTCAAAGTACATCGAATACACCAGCGTGCTTTTCACATTTGGCAACTGTGCTTTTTTAAAAGCCTCTACAATTGTATTAAACCATGTGCCCTGCTCGCCTTGTTCACTATTTCGCGTAGCAATTTCAATTGCTGTACCGGCAATACCGGAAGGAACACTGCTAGTATCTGCAAGGTACTGTTTCGCTATTTTAACGCTTTGTTCAACAAGTTGATCATTGTTCGAATGAGTACCCAGTAAGCTGAATAGCTGGTTACGCAGGCGAATGACATCTGCGTTATCCTGCTCACTTTGAGACAAGGTAAGTTTGTTTAACAAAGGCATATAATTTTGATTTAGAAGCTTTGCATATGCGGCTTTATTGTCTTCATTTACTAAATAACTAAACTCAGCTAACACCCCAACAGCCGCACGAATGACCGCAGGGTCATCATCTTTTGCCAAGCTATTAAGCACCTTCATCACACTGTCTACACCTACTTGATCTGCGTTTAACAGCGCCTGGTAGTTGTATAGCACATTTTTCTTTTCACGCTTATTTAGCGCATCAATGTTGTTTAGCAGTGCGTTTAGCTGAGCTGGTTCAATTGACCAACGGAAGTAACCTGTTGCATTGTCATTAGGGAACACCCAGTCTGCTTCAGCAAGCTGAGGTAAAACTGTGGTTTCTTTATCAATAAAAACCACTTCGTTTAGTATTTTTCCGTTTGATTGATAAGTCAGCTTTAAAGGAACTGCCCATGTCTTATCTTCCACGGTCGCGCCAGCAAGGTGAAAACGGGACTGGGTTAATTTGCCATCTTTTGAAATATGAATAAGTGGGTAGCCCGGCTGTTCCAAGTAAGCTTTCATCATGGCGCTTAAGTTGAAATCAGACACTTCATCTAGGGCGCGCCACAAATCATCTGCTACGGTATTACCCCAAGCATGGGTATTCATGTAGTTTTGAACACCTTCACGAAACTTTTCTGTACCAATTAGCGATTCAATCATTTGTAAAATTGATTCACCTTTTGAGTAGTTCAAGCCCAACCCATCCATCACATCTGGCTGACTTTTCACTACTTTTTTGACAGGTTTCACCGTGGGACTAGCATCTGCACCAAATGCTCCCTCTTGTACTATGCGATCGGCGTAGTTCAACTCTGGATACAAGGTTTTCATAGTATGACTTGCAGCCCAAGACGCAAACGCTTCGTTCAGCCATAGGTCATCCCACCACGCCATTGTTACCAAGTTGCCAAACCATTGATGAGCAAGTTCATGCGCAATAACATTTAGCGGTCGTGAACGCTCTGTGACGCTTGGGTTATCTTCTAGCAGTAACAAACTATCGCGATAGGTAATTAAACCTACGTTTTCCATTGCACCGTGGGTAAAGTTGGGTACGGCAACAAAATCCATTTTTTTATAGGGGTACTTGATACCGAAAAAATCTTCTAGCGAGGCTAGGATTTCTGGGATGTGTTTGATAACAAATTTGGTTTTATCGGCATACCCTTTTGGAACGTATATTTTTCCTGGCACCGACAGCCCAGAAATTTCAGCACTATCAAAAGGCCCTACGGTATAGGCAATAAGATAAGTCGGCATGGGCTTAGTTTTTTCAAACACTACGGTTTTTATGCCGTTTTCCACTGTCACCTTTTCAACAGGTGTATTACCCACTATTTCCTGATGTTCAGGAGAACTGATGGTCATTTGATAAGGAATTTTGAAGTTTGGCTCATCAAAACTTGGAAACGCTTTTCGCGCATGCATATCTTCAAACTGGGTAAATATATAGTTGGTCTCTTCAAAACGTGACAGATACATGCCATCTGAAGACGTGTTCACTTTCCCTTCAAACGTAATCTCTAACGTATACTTCCCAGGCGCAATCTCATTTTGCGATTCGCCCCAATTGATGTCGTATTCTTCAATCGTAACATTTAGAGGAAAGCTGCTGCTTCCAGACACTAAACGCGCAGAAGTTACGGTCAAATCTTGCTGATAAAAGCCCACTTTCTTAGTTGGGGTTTTAACCGTTACATCAATATTCGTTTTTCCAGAATATGTAGGGTTGTCAGGGTCTATATTTAAGTGAATGCGTTGAAAAGTGGGAGCGATTGTTGACGGTAAGCGGTATTCAACATCAGCAAGCGTCTTTTTCGCGGGAGATACGACTGCAGATGCAGTTTGCGCTTCTTGCGCCACTACTGCTGTTGTCGATAGCGATGTGAATGCAAAAACACTCGCAACCACACCAGCTAGTGTAGATAGTTGTTTCATTATGGTTTATCCATGTTATGGGAAAATCCCTATATTCATCCATGGGTAAGAATAAATATCAAAAAGGGCCTTAGCAATCTAAAGCCCTTTTGGCATTGGTTCAAATTGTTACTATTCATGTCAACCGCAAGAATTGTGCATTTCAGCGTACATTGACTCTGGCGATTTATCTTGTTTCTGCTTCGCTGCCTGCTAACAGCCAAGTCGATTGAATAAGCCAGCAACTCTAGAAATGGTATCGTCGCAACTGCATTTGCATTTGCTTAACTTGCTGAACTAAGGCTTCACAGTTATCTACCACTTCTTTTGCATAGGTAGTATTGGCATTGCCCACCTGTTGAATACTGCTTACCCCTTTATTAACATCGTTAGCAACCTCTGTTTGTCCTTCAGCCATTGTGGCAGCGTCTCGGTTTAACGTTGTGATGCGTGCAACAGCGTCAAGCGCCTGCTTTAACGAATCGCCAGCATGTTTTGTGGTGTCCACGGTTTTATAGGCGGTTTCTTTATTTTGCTGCATTTTTTCAGAAGCCACGCGGCTACCTTGCTGAAGGCGTTCAATCATATTGCGAATTTCTTCCGTGGAAGACTGCGTTCTGCTTGCTAGCGAGCGGACTTCGTCAGCGACAACGGCAAAGCCACGTCCCTGCTCACCAGCGCGAGCCGCTTCAATAGCTGCATTGAGCGCAAGTAGATTCGTTTGCTCTGCGATATTCCTGATAACTTCCATTACACCGCTAATTTCTTCACTTGCCTGAGCCAACTCAGTGATAACCTGTACTGACGCGTCCACATCGCTTGCCTGAGACTGGATGTCTTTAATGGTTTGCGCCAGAACGCTTACGCTGTTTCGCGTATCTTGATCGGCAGCGTGTGCCGCTTCACTTGAACTGCGAATGGTTGACGACACAGTTTGTGCATTCTGCTGCATTAATGAAATGGCGTTATTAATTGACTCCGTTTCTCGGCTAAGTTGTGAAACGGTATCTTTGGATTGCAAAGCTGTTGCATTTAACCTTTCTGACTTTGCTAGCATGTGGTCGGTGGCTTCGTCCACACTCTGCAACGTGTCTTGTAACTGGCTAAGAAGCCCATTAAACGCTCTTGCCATGGTGCCAAACTCGTCGCTTCTTGATGCCTGAAAACGGAACGTTAAATCTCCCTCACCAGAAGACAAGTTGTTTACTACCCCAATGAATTCTTCAAGTGGCTTGCCAACAATATACTTAACGAGCAACCAAATGGTGATCAAAATTCCCACGCTCGCCAATACGATTTTAAGTACAACAACCAACACAGAGCTTCGAACCATAGCCGATTTTTCTGACGTCGACGCCACTAATATAATATCGTACCCCCAAGGCGAAAACGGTACCACTTCTACAACCCAGTCATCATTAGGTTGAAGGGCGTCGGCCACCTGCCGATCATTCACATGTGCGGAATGCATGCGAATGTTACCTTTTGCATCACGAAGGGCAACAAAGCCTTCTTTTAGCACGTGACTTTGCTTAATGGCTTGCTCTAATACGTTAAGGTCGGCTGAGTATCCCACATACCAGATGCCCACAACGTCACCACTGCTGTTAAACATTGGCTCGTAACCTGTTAAATAAGGGCTACCCAAAATATCAACCGCACCGTAATACGCTTCCTGCTGATTAATCTTTTTGATCGCCTTGCCATCAGGGGCCAACTTAGTGCCAATCGCCCTCTCGCCATTTTTAATGACATTGGTACTCACGCGAATATAGTCGTCTCCTGTTTTACTAAAAAGCGTGGCGGTGCCTCCCATTACGCTTGTCAGGTTATCGACCAAATCGAATGTGTTGGCTTGCTCCGCATTGCCCAACCTTAGCTGCCGAGCCTGCGTATTTTTAACGGAAACAATATCGGTTTGATTGGGTTCACCGATTGCCTCACCTCGTTGCTTAAGCAACGCCATACTGCTTTTGACGCGTTCAAGCATGATAGAGTCAGTCACAGTAAGAATATTCACTAAACGATCGGCGGTGTTCTTCTTTTGCTCTTGAACAAGGTTTGAAACATTTGAGGAAGTGGTGATAACCGTTGCCACGGCAACAATTAAAGCGAACAAAGCGATAACAGCAGAAATAGAAAATAGAAACTTTCTTTGAATGGACATTTATCATCTCGATGTGTAGACGTTTAATACAAAGCCATTCCGTTGCGCTTTCTAACCTCAGCCTTAAATTTTTTACCAAACAGCACAACGGCTTGAGGCTGTAATCCCTTTATATTAATTTAGGCAAAAATTACGTAAGAGCAAATTATCCAAACGTTTATATTTTAAAAAAGTTGTCCAATTAACAACCGATTATCAGTCTGTGCTACTTCATGGTCACCTTTGTGCCAACAATTTTCAGTGCCGGTGCACCTCGAATTAAGGCATTTCTTGCAAACTGTGCGTCACAAGAAGGACATATTCCTTCTTCATGAGTAAAGTCCTCAACTATTCTCTCTTTAAAGCATTTAACCAACGCGCCTTTGCCGCCTTTTCGATATTTAAATAGCTGGAATTTGCACTTGGAGCAATAAATTTGCACGGTTCTGACCGGCCCTTTTGCATTAGGTTTTGCCATAATTTCTCTTTGTATGTTTTAGGATCCTTCAAATTTCACCTTTTGTCGAAATGCGACAAATTGTAAATCTCGGTTATACTTTCGTGAGGGCGCGTCGCCCTTGGGTATAAACCACTAGCATGCTTGCCTCGATGTTAGCGAGTTAAGAACGAAGGTAATATCAATGAAGATAGTTGCAGCCCTGTGCTTTTTAATGTCGGCGCCGATTTATGCCGGTACAGCCGTGATAATAAATGCCAATAACAATTCTGGGATCGATATCGATACCGTCAAGAAAATATATTTGGGGAAAGTAAAAGCATTTCCCGATGGAAGTCGCGCAATTCCCCTTACCTTCGAACAAGGTAATAATATCAGAGACGCTTTTAATAATAATGTGCTTGGAAAATCTGAATCACAATACTCTGCATTCTGGTCGAAGCTTGTGTTTACTGGCAGAGGCACACCACCTGAAATGATAGCAACTGAGGATGAGATGTTAAATCTTGTCGCGACCAACCCCAATACCATAGGTTTTGTGGATGAAGGTAAAGTTGATGGCACGGTAAAAGTTGTCGGTACATTTTAGGGCCTGCTGTTGTTTAATATTCAGCAAAGACCAACAAGCCCTAGTTATTTAATCTAGGAACAATTGGCGACGCCTTGTCTAAATGCGTCGCCCTTTTTAGGCGTCTAGCTTCAATCAGGAAGTGTCGAAAGATAGTTAATGTTTGCAAAAGCCATTATGACATCTTTGGCGAAGTCGACCCTAGGATGACGAAGCGCTCCCTTTTTCCACACTAAATAAACATCATTTTCTGGGCCTGGCTTGCCCAGCGCGACCAATTCGCCTTTTGCAATACCTTCTTTACATAAGTAGTCAGGCAAAACGGAATAACCAATTCCCGCTTTGATAATACTACTTATTGCTCTTATATCGGGGCAAACAGCCGCGACAGGCGACTCACACGCGGCATTAAATACCTCCGAAAAGTATCGCCGAACAAGCGGTAACTGTTCATCATACGTCACTACTTTATGTTGGTTTAGTAGCGCTGCCGATATTTCTCTTTCTCCCAGCAACTTTCCCTGCACACGGTTCATCACTAAGATTAAGCGCTCTTTATCTAACTTCTGATATTCATACATCGCATCAGTGGGCTCAGAGGCCGTAATGGCAAGTTCCGCTACATCGTTCTCCAACAAATGATAAATATTACTTTTGTTGCCGGTATGGATCACTAAATTCACTTTATCGGCCTGAAGCAAGTTAGCGAGTGCCGGACCTGCCACCAGACTGAGATACTCCGCAGGGCCCGCTAGGTGTAACGTGCCGTGATCGGTGGAAGCACGACTGCGAATAGAAGCCACTTTCTGCTCTAACGTATCAATGTGACTGGCGACTTGCAGCGCCAAGTCATCAGCGATAGCCGTTGGCTCAACGCCTCTCGCTTTTCTTATGAACAACTCTTTACCGACAATATTCTCCATGGCTTGTATGTGAGAAGTGACCGCTGGCTGAGACATATGAAGGCGAGCTGCAGCACGTGTAATGTTGCCGCTTCGATAAACTTCTACAAAGGTTTTTAACTGTGTTAAGTAAGACATAATCCCTACCCATCAGATTTTTGATGACTCATCACAATTTATCTGACTTCTCGATGTAAGCCAACCTCTCTAAGATACACGCACTTTCTAATGCGACAGGAGCTGCACATGAAATCAGCATCATCAATTTTATCGCTCGCCATTATTGCGGGTTTATCACAGTCGGCCTATGCGGCAGACGTTAAAGCTGCGAATGCCGGTAAAGGCGAAATACTTGTACTACTTTCAAGTGAAAATGTAATGCAACTTGCAGATGGCAAAACAGAGCCTACAGGCTATTACCTTAACGAGTTTGGTGTGCCGGCAAAAGCATTGGTAGACGCAGGCTACAAACTGGTATTGGCCACGCCAAAAGGCAATGCGCCATCTGTAGATAAAAAGTCAGTAATACCGCAATACTTTGATGGCGGCGAATCGCAAATGCGAGACATTCAAACGTTTGTAGCGTCAATAGAAGGCATTGATGACACGCTGTCATTGAGCGAAGTGATTGGACAAGGGCTAGAAGAGTTTGAAGGCGTATTCATTCCAGGCGGTCATGCACCGCTTATCGACCTAGCAAACAATCCTCAAGTGGGTGAAATTTTGTCTCACTTTCACAGTGAAGGAAAACCTACTGCCGCTATCTGCCATGGCCCAATCGCCTTACTTTCTGGGCAATCTAACCCGCAGGCTTTTGAACTGGCATTGAAATCCGGTGAGCAAGCCTCATCTGAGAGTTGGATTTATGATGGCTACAAAATGACAATCTTCTCCACACCGGAAGAGGCCTATTTTGAAAGCACGTTAAACGACGCAACGTTATTGTATTACCCAGCAGACGCCATGGCGCAAGCGGGTGGCAAGATGGAATTCAAAGAAATGTGGGCGCCCAATGTAGTAGTAGACCGTGAGCTTATTACAGGCCAAAACCCGTTTTCTGATGAACTGTTAGCTGAAAAGCTTTTACAACAGTTAAATTCACAATCTAATTAAGGACAGGCAACACTATGCTTAATTTTACGTTTAAGAATCAAACCGAAATTTTGTTCGGCAAAGGGCAACTAAGTGAAGTGTCTTCACGTTTGCCGAAACAAGCAAAAGTCCTCTTCCTCTACGGTGGCGGCTCAATTAAGAAAAATGGTATTTACGATAAAGTAACGACTGCACTAGCAGGTGCTGAAGTTATTGAATTTCAGGGTGTTGAACCAAACCCAGAATTTGAAACACTGATGAAAGCTGTGAATGTCGCCCGTGAAAATGACGTGAACTTCATTCTTGCGGTTGGCGGTGGAAGTGTTATTGATGGCGCGAAATTTGTAGCTGCTGCCGTTAACTTTGCAGGCGATCCGTGGGACATACTTGTTAAAGGTGCAGCATTTGAAAATCCATTACCTATTGGCGCAGTACTTACTTTACCTGCGACAGGGTCTGAGAGTAACGGTAACTCGGTAGTAAACAGAAAAGAAACGTCGCAAAAACGCGCGTTTTCTTCTGAAACAGTTCAGCCTGTTTTTGCCGTACTCGATCCTGAGTTCACCTATTCACTTCCACCACGTCAAGTATCAAACGGCGTGGTTGATGCTTTTGTTCACGTGATTGAGCAATACCTTACCTACCCTGTAAACGCACCGCTTCAAGACCGCTTTGCAGAAGGAATCTTACAAACCTTAGTTCAAGAAGGTCCTAAAGCGTTAGCGACGCCTGAAGATTACGATGTGCGTGCAAACGTAATGTGGTCAGCAACAATGGCGCTTAACGGATTAATCGGTAAAGGTGTACCGCAAGACTGGGGCACACATATGATAGGTCACGAACTTACTGCGTTACACGGTTTAGATCACGCCGTGACCTTAGCAATTGTTCTACCGTCGTTAATGTTCGTGCAGCGTGACAAAAAGCAGGAAAAAATTCTGCAGCTAGGTGAGCGCGTGTTTGGCATTCAGGAAAATGACAAAGAAAAGGCCATCGACTTAACCATAAAAGCGGTTCAGGACTTTTTTGAAACTATGCAGGTTAAAACCCGCCTGTCAGACCACAACATTGAAAAGTCTGCCATTGATGGGCTAATCGAGAACCTTGAACGCAACGGCTTAACAGCGCTTGGCGAGCATGGTGACATCGATCTTGCTAAAGCCCGTGAAATTCTAACTCTCGCGGCATAACCCCTAGATTCTAAAGCACTCAGCCTTCGCTGAGTGCTTTTTTGTTTATTTAGAAAGAGAGAAATATGACTGCATTATTTGAACAATTTTCGTTAAAAGACGTGACGCTTCGCAATCGTATTGCTGTGCCTCCTATGTGCCAATACTCTGCAGAAGATGGGTTTACAAACCAGTGGCATGAAGCAAACTACCAGTCATTTGCCCGAGGCGGTGCTGGATTGGTTATCGTTGAGGCAACCGCCGTCTCGCCAGAAGGACGTATCACGCCAAATTGCTTAGGTATTTGGAAAGATGAACACGTTAGTGGCTTAAAAAATGTTGCTGATCGTATAAAAAGCCAAGGCGCTGTTGCTGGAATTCAAATTGCACATGCCGGGCGCAAAGCGAGTGCTAACCGCCCTTGGGAAGGTGATGACCACATTCAGCCAAGTGAAGAAAAAGGGTGGCAGCCTATTGGACCTTCGGCAGAAGCCTTTGGGGCACACTTACCTGTTACGCCTACAGAAATGACCAAAGCCGATATTGAGCGCGTTAAGAGTGACTTTGTGAAAGGTGCCCAGCGCGCGCTTGAAGCTGGATTCGAGTGGCTTGAACTGCATTTTGCCCACGGTTATTTGGCTCAAAGCTTTTTCTCGAAGCACGCCAATAAGCGTACCGACGAATACGGCGGTGATGCGCAAGGCCGTGGCCGATTCTTACTTGAAACACTGAGCGCAGTGCGTGCGGTTTGGCCTGAAAACCTACCGCTTACCGTACGCTTTGGCGTTATCGAATACGATGGTGATGACGAACAGACGTTGAGCGAGTCTATCGAACTTGTAAAACAGTTCAAAGAAATTGGTACTGATTTCGTTAGCGTTAGCGTTGGCTTTAACACACCTGATGCGAATATTCCTTGGGGCCCGGCTTTCCTTGCTCCAATTGCTAAAAAGGTACGTGATGAAGCCGGAATCCCGGTTGCTACAGCGTGGGGAGTAGACACACCAGAGCTCGCCAATGATACCATTGAAAACCAACAACTTGACGTTGTTATGGTAGGTAGAATGCATCTTACTAACCCACACTGGTCTTATTTTGCAGCGAAAAAGCTAGGCGTTGAAAAACCATCTTGGGTAATGCCTGCACCATATGCACACTGGTTGGAGCGTTACGCACCATCAGACGAAAGGTAGTTATTGACTTTACAGGCAGCAGTGTGTTCGAGCACTGCTGTGTTTTTCCTCGTCTTTTGCCAATAACGTATAACGTTGCGTCTCTGTACTTGCTTTTTTCCAAGTTAGGTTTAAGGTTGCTATAAACCTCCTTCAAGATTTGGAAGAATGCAGGTTAAAGATTTTTTTTCCTCATCAGCAAAGCTTGCTGATCTAACGTCACTCCGAAGGCGCCGTGTCATTCAAATAAGCGCGGTAACAGGCTTCGGGCTTTTCGCTTCGTCTCTGGTCGCGAGAGGCATAACTTTTGATATCTTTTTACTGGGCTTGTTCTCATTAATCGTCACTGGCTCGCTCGCATACAAGTATTACGTTACCACCAGCAGTTACCTACTTTTAGGCGCTATGTCGTCAATGCTGTTTGCCCTATCCGCAACAGGTGCAGGCGTATTTGATATCGCCATGATTGGCTACCCTGGCGTCATCATATTTGCGGCTTTATTAGGTGGAATTGCCCTATTTGGCACCGTTTTATCTTTAGTGCTTCTTCAGTGCATTACGCTTACGTGGTTGATTATGCACGATGTAGTAACACCAAACCCGCCTATTTTGAGCTGGTCTCACGTGCTCTTCATCATGGTTATTTACGTTATTACGGGCTTCAGCGTTTTTATTTTGATACAGGATATTCGTCGGCTTATGCAGTCACTGCAGCAAGAGGTGTCTAAAGTTGAGCAAAATAGAGCACATATCCAGCACTTAGCACATCACGATCCGCTCACAAACTTGCCAAATAGGATTTTGGGCGAGCGACTTTTCAACGAAAAGCTACGCGAGAGTGAAGAAAAAGGGCTTCAGCTCGCGCTGCTGTTCATAGACTTAGACAACTTTAAACCCGTGAATGACGCTCTTGGCCATGCTGCGGGCGATCGGTTTCTTCAAAAAATATCTCAAACCATCACCGACCACCTATCCACAAAGCAAAGTTTAATACGCTTCGGTGGCGATGAGTTTATTGTTTTGGCGCCAGAAATATCAGACAAATCTGAAATCGATGACTTATGTAAGAACTTAATTACGTGGTGTTCGAACGAATTCGAAGTGCTGCAAACCAAAGTGGTAGTCTCGGGTTCAATTGGTGTAGCACAAGCGCCTTATGACGGAATTAAATTTAAACAGCTGTGCCGAAAAGCTGATATTGCCATGTACGAAGCGAAACGCAACGGCAGAAATAGATACGAATACTATGACGTGCGCTTTGACGAAGAAAACGATGAAAAATTCACACTTATTCAGCGTTTGCGCCCGGCCGTACATGCCAATGAATTCGAGGTGTACTACCAACCCTTGATAGACCTTGCCTCTAACGAGGTTCAAGCAGTAGAGGCGCTTTTGAGATGGCCTCAGAAAGACGGATCAATGATATTCCCCGACAAGTTCATACCTTTAGCGGAAAGCAGTGGCCTGATCATCCCTCTTGGTGCGTGGGTGTTAAACCAGGCTTGTGAATTTTGCGCTAAACAGCATGAAAACGGTCATACTAATCTTACGGTTGCCGTAAACTTATCCTTTGCACAATTCAAAGATGGTACGCTCCCTGCGGTCGTTGAGCAGGCCTTGCAAAACTCACAACTAGCACCGCAATTTTTAGAGCTGGAGCTAACTGAAACCATACTCGCGGATGAAAATGGCACCACTGGTGAACAACTCGAAGCCATTAAATCGTTAGGCGTGCACTTTGCTATTGATGATTTTGGTACCGGTTACTCTAATTTAAATTATCTACAGACATTTAGCGCTCGCAAACTCAAAATAGACCGCATTTTTATCAACACCTTAGGCATTGGGGAAAACGACGCACCTTTAGTTGCAGCAATAATCAGCATTGCCGACAGCCTTGGCATGAAAGCGGTAGCTGAAGGTATTGAAAGTAAACCCGCTTTAGAAAAGCTAATAAAAATGGGATGTGACTTGGGGCAAGGCTATTATTGGAGCAAGCCACTCCCCGCGCCCGAGATAGAACGATTTTTAAGTAATCATCCAACAAAGTAACCACTTACACTAAAAATTCGGAAATGTTCCGTTGTGAAGGCACCGTTTTAGAAGCTCATGATATTTCAAACGGACATTTTCATGCCGATGGCTTAACGCAGCATTGGCTTGCTGAAAAAATAACAATCTGCCTAAATCGAAAAACGCTAAAACCCGTGATACGTCACAAACTCTTCGTTGTTGGCGCGAGTTGAGCGAACCTCGTTTGCAGCGAACTCTGGGTCTGGATAGCCTAAAGCTATGCAAATCATAATGGCCTCATCATCAGGGATGTTAGCGTGCTTGTGTACAACATCGGACTGCATAATGCCCTGACCATTGATAACACAACCAAGCCCTAAGTCCCATGCAGCTAGCACAATGCCATACGCCAGCGACCCTAAACCAAACTGGGTGATCCCTGCTGGCTCTAAAGCCTTGTCATAGGTAAGCACCAAAGAAACGGGTGCATCAAACTGCCTAAAGCCGCGCATCATCCAATCCATACGCTTCTCCTTGTCTTCTCGGGTTATTCCCATTACGTCGAACAGCTGTATGGCTACATCAATTTGACGCTGACGGTGAATCCCCTCGTAGTCCTCTTTGTAGGGAAAGTCTCGAACGTGCGGTTTACCTTCAAGTGTATTTTTGGTGTTGCCTTCACGAATTTTATCAAGCACGTCGCCTGTTACTGCATGAATTTTCCAGGTTTGCGTGTTATAGGACGATGGCGCCCACTTCGCTGCGTTGATAATCGCGTTTACTGTTTCCTTAGTAACGGGCTGTTTAGTGAACCCTCTAACACTCTTTCTTGATGCTGCAAACTCGGCAAAATTCATACACTTCCTTAAACGCGGTAATTGAACTTGTTAAGTTAGAGTAAACACGACGAGTTTGCTCTTCAATAGGTGGCAAACCTAATTCAGATTGTTTGTTTTTATAGATATATATAGAAGTTTGTAAACCCTTTCATTTAGCAGTGCGTAGCAAAAGCATGTCATGAGTCAGGCACACATGATGTTTATGGAAGTTTGGCTTTCAAAAAAAGCATACGAAAGGAGTTTTATAATGGCTAAGAAACCGCAATTAACCACGTCGGCAGGCGCCCCCGTAGTAAGTAACGAAACCACTAAAACAGCAGGAGAGCGCGGCCCCGCCCTCTTACAAGATTATCAACTAATCGAAAAGTTAGCGCATCAAAACCGCGAACGAATTCCAGAACGTGTCGTTCACGCGAAAGGCTGGGGTGCACAGGGCACATTTACGGTCACGCACGACATTACCGATTACACATGCGCTGACTTATTCTCAGAAGTGGGTAAACAAACTGAAGTATTAAGCCGGTGGTCTACGGTAGCAGGAGAATCAGGCGCAGCTGATACCGAGCGTGACGTGCGAGGCTTTAGCTTGAAGTTTTACACACAACAAGGCAACTGGGATATGGTAGGTAATAATACTCCTATCTTCTTCATTCGCGATGGATACAAGTTCCCTGACTTTATTCGTACGCAAAAACGCCATCCGAAAACTAACCTGCGCTCACCAGAAGCCATGTTCGACTTTTGGGCTGCACAGCCAGAAAGCGTGCACCAAGTTACCATTTTAATGTCAGACCGTGGTATTCCGGTGTCACCTATGCACATGAACGGCTATGGCAGCCACACTTTCAGCATGTGGAATAAGGAAGGCAAGCGTCATTGGGTGAAGTTCCATTTCAAAACTCAACAAGGCATTAAAAACTACACCAATGAAACGTCTGAAAAAATCATTGGAAGCACTCGGGAAAAATATCAAGAAGAGCTATATAACGCCATTGAAGAAGGCAATTTCCCAAAATGGACAATGTACATTCAGGCCATGCCAGAAGAGGAAGCAGGACAGCAAAGCTATAACCCGTTCGACCTAACCAAGGTGTGGCCGCACGATGACTATCCGCTTATTGAAGTTGGCGAACTGGAAATGAACAGAAATCCAGAAAACTACTTTCAAATGATAGAAAACGCAGCATTCAGTCCGTCAAATGTTGTCCCTGGTATTGGCTTTAGCCCTGACAAAATGCTTCAGGCTCGCATATTTTCTTATGCTGATGCCCATCGCTATCGTTTGGGCACACACTATGAAGCACTCCCCGCTAACGCGCCGAAAAATAGCAAGGTAAACCACTATCACAAAGACGGCGCAATGCGCTTCTTTACCAATGATTTTGGTAACCCTGACGCCTACTATGAGCCCAATCAATACGAAGGTCCGGTGGCTGACTTTTCAGTGAAAGAGCCTCCGCTTCGCATTGATGGAGACGCTGATAGATATCATCAAGATGAAGCAGATGTGGATTATGTGCAGCCGCGAAAATTGTATGAGATGTTTTCTGATGATCAAAAAGAACGGCTGTATAAAAACTACGCTGCCGCAATGGGCCCGTGCTCAGATAGCGTAAAAGAGCGTTGGTACGCCGTGCTAGAAAAGGTACATCCAGACTACGCCGCAGGCGTACGAAATGCGGTAGAAAGCTTAGATACCGACGTAAATACGGTACCGATTACTGAAAATACCCCTATCGAAGATAGCTAAACGCTATTGTTGTAAGGTATCGCGGCCCAGCAGTTTTCTCTTACTGGAATCTGCTGGGCTCCACAATTTAACAAACATGGCATATTTTTAATACTTGCCTTAAACACGTCTAACCGATGATTAAGAGACTTCTGTCATCAAAATATGCTCATTGAACTTTAGAACAAAACTTGCCGAGTAAGTTTGCGAGATTGAAAATTATGGCTTACGTTTAATGTATCTAAACGTTTATAGCGCTATGTATGTCGTTATTTAAGAAGTCAAAAACAGAACAATCCACCTCTCGCCAAGCTCCATGGAAAATAGCCATAATCGATGATGAAGAAGGCGTACATGAGGTCACTAAACTCACTCTGCGGAAATTTAATTTCGAAAAACGCGGGGTTGAATTTCTATCAGCTCACAGTGGCGCTGAAGGCCTAGCACTTTTCAAAGCAAATCCAGACATCGCTCTCGCTTTCGTTGATGTGGTGATGGAAACTGACGATGCGGGTTTGAATTTGGTTGAGGCCATTCGCAACGAGCTCAATAACCATACCGCCCGCCTTATTCTGCGAACAGGTCAACCTGGTCAGGCGCCGGAAGAAGAGGTAATCAGGCGTTACGACATAAACGACTACAAAGCCAAAACTGAATTATCATCGCTTAAACTTAAGTCTTGTGTGTACACAGCAATAAGGTCGTATCGGGATATTCAGACTATTGAGCAAGGTAAGCGCGGTATGGAAGACGTTTTAAAATCCTCGTCTTCCGTTTTAGCAAGCCAGTCTTTAGCCCAATTTGGCACCGCAGTGTTGAAACAGACACTTACACTGCTTAACCTAAACAACTCTGTACTTTACTTGTCTACTCAGCACACCGATTTATATGGCGATACCACCATGACGGTGCTGGGTGCCAGCGGCGATCTAGTTGGATTATGCGAACCAGGAATTTCTAGCCGAATTCCTGAAACCATCGAAGAAGAAATCAAACAAGTCTTAGAAAGCAAAAGTCACTATCAGTCTAAAGATTTATTCATCGGCTACTACCCTACTGGAGAAGATAGCCACAACATCTTGTATGTTAAGTTAGATCATCCACTGGATGCTCTGCAGCGCAAGACCTTAGAGATGTTTGCCTCTAATGTGGCGGTAATATTCCAAAATCTCACGCAAAAAGAAGACATACAAAAAACCCAAAAAGAACTCATTATGGTGCTTAGCGACGCAATCGAAATGCGGAGTAAAGAGACCGGTGGCCATGTGAGAAGGGTCATTCTTATGACCGAATTTCTCTCTGAAAAGCTTCACATGAGCCGAGAGTTTATTGAGACCATACGGTATTCAGCCGCACTTCATGACGTGGGTAAAATTAGCATTCCTGAAACTATTTTACATAAGCCGGGCAAACTCGACCCAGAAGAATGGGAGATCATGAAGACCCATGCACAAAAAGGCTACGAGCTACTTGCGGGATCTGATCGCATCGTTGCTAAAATGGGCGCTATCATTGCGAAAACGCATCATGAGCGGTGGGATGGTCAAGGTTACCCTGAAGGATTAGCTGGAGACGACATTCCCGTGGAGGGTCGTATTATGGCAATTGTCGACGTTGTCGACGCATTGCTATCTAAGCGCTGCTATAAACCGGCATGGAGTCCTGAGGAAGTAAAAGCCTATCTTCATGAGAATTCCGGGAAACAATTCGATCCGCTAATCACCCACATTATGATAGAGCACTTCGACAGGATCCTTGAAATCCGAGCCACAGAACCGGACGAAGATGAATGAAAGAATCGCTAGAACTAATCTTATTACGCGTTAGCCAAAGCGCAGATATTGATAAAGGTGAATTAGACGTTGCTTCTAGACTTATTATCAACTCGGTGTGTGAGGGTTTGCAAATTACTCGAGCTGGCATTTGGTTGTATGATGAAATACAAACACTGGTACAGTGCACATTGCTCATTGATAAGGGTAATGACCTAGACCACGAAAGCTTAGTACTTACCCGAAAAGACTTTCCTCATTATTTCGAGGCGCTAGATTCAGAGAGAACCATTGCGGCCCACGACGCATTAACAGATGTTGCAACATTTGAATTTGCAGAAGTGTATTTAACGCCGCTTGGGATTAGCTCTATGCTTGATGTCCCTATTCGCCACCGCGGCAAAATGATTGGGATAATTTGCTGTGAACATCAAGGCAAAGCCCGTGAATGGTATGCCGATGAAGTTGTATTTGCGGCGTCACTGGCAGACCTTTACGGGCGTGCAGTGAGTGCAAATGAGCGCGCAGATTACGAGCAGAGGCTAATTGAGGCCAACCAAACCCTTGAGCAAAAAGTAATAGACCGCACGGCTGAACTTGAGGCCGCACAAGAAAAGCTCGTCGAGTCAGAAAAAATGGCGGCGTTAGGAAATCTAGTCGCAGGCATTGCTCACGAAGTTAATACGCCGTTAGGCATTGCACTTACCTCCGTCAGTAACTGCAAAGAAGAACTAAAAGGCATCTATCGAGACTTCGAAAACGATGAATTAACCGAGCAGGGTTTTAAAGACTTCGAAGCTATTTGCTCTGAAGGGCTAAACTTGGCTGAAACGAGCCTGATGCGGGCAGCGAATTTAGTACAAGACTTTAAGCGCACTTCTGCTGACCAAACGTCGTTAGAAATAGAAGAAATTGCATTAGACGAATATATCCCTAGAGTCTGTAACCCTTTAAAACCCATGCTTCGCAAAGAACAAGTCGAGCTAAGCATAGACGTTACGCCCAATTTAGTGATAACCACCTGCCCCGGTATAATTGCCCAATTGCTAACAAATTTAATATCGAATGCTCAGCGTCACGCTTTTGGTCCATCGGTAAATAACGACGTAAATAGAGTGAGTGTGAGCTGCAGTAAAAATGCCAAAGGCATTGTGATTAGCGTACAAGACAATGGCAAGGGTATACCAGAGGCACTTCACAAGAAGGTATTCGAGCCATTTTACACCACGGCTCGTGATAAAGGCGGTACAGGGCTGGGCCTAAATATTTTATACAACTTAGTACGACAAAAATTTAACGGTGAGATTGACTTAAAATCAACCCCTGGAGAGGGAACGAAAGTAACCGTCTGTATTCCGGTTGAAGACTAGCGTGCCTCTCATTTTCCACTACCTATACCCTGCGTTATAAATTCCCTGTGCAGCGCGCGACATTATTAGAATGTCGCCCTCACGACAGACCTAACATCAAAGGCTGGGCAAGCTAAATACAAAAGCATAACAAGGCATGTAGAAATGCAACTTTCACAATGGCGAAGTTCCGGCCACTTTTTAAACGTCGACGGTCAGCAAGTTTTTTATAAAACAGAAGGCACGGGACCAATACTATTACTCATTCACGGATACCCCACCGCAAGTTTTGATTGGGCTAAAATATGGCCAGCACTTACAAACAAGTATCAATGCGTGACGCTCGATATGCCGGGGTTTGGTTTTAGCGATAAGTCACCAAAAAAATACTTAATTAAGGAGCAAGCAGACACGATAAGTGAGGTAATAAGGCATTTAGGTATCACAAGTGCCCATGTTCTATCTCATGATTACGGTGATACGGTTGCGCAAGAAATGATGGCGCAGCAACTGGAAAACGACCTTGCCTTTCGCATCGAATCGCTGCACTTACTTAATGGTGGCCTTTTTCCTGAGACACATCGAGCTCTGCCCATTCAAAAGCTACTGCTCTCTCCATTTGGTGGTCTACTCATTCGCTTTTTAAACAAAAATGCAATTCGAAAAAGTATGCACAACATATTTGGCCCAAACACACCTCCTTCAGATCAAGACATCGATGATTTTTGGACACTTATCAGTGCAAATAGTGGTCACCAACACATGCACTTGCTTTTGGACTATATGAAGCAGCGAAAACAATACCGAAAGCGCTGGGTAAGTGCACTGCAAAATGCCAATGCCCCTCTTCGACTAACCGCAGGTATGGCTGATCCAATCTCTGGCGCGCATATGGTGGCGCGGTACAAACAACTCATTCCCAATGCAGACGTAGTTGAGATCGAGCAAATTGGGCACTATCCGCAAATTGAAAGTGCTGAAGCCGTGGTGAAATCTATAACAAGCTTTTTAGGTCGCTACGCTAACTAAACGTGAAACTTTGTCTTGATGCGGCACGCGACAGGGGTAATATAAAGCTTCACTGATTTAACTCTAGACTCGCAACCAACGTTTATGGACGCTTCAACCTACAACGAAATTATTCCTGCCGCTAGCTTTAAGCAGATTGATATTGGTTTCGTGACCCCTGCTGCTTCCATAAAACGGTTTGTACAATGCATATGGGTGATTGATAACCCTGAAGGCTCAGCTACAACGCTAAACGAAAAATTTTATCCCGATGCAGGTGCTAGTTTGACTTTTTATCTCGATCAAACTAACTGTGAAGCACAATTGTTTTACCATACTCAGGTCTGCGCCATGCCGTGGGAACTGGCTTGTAGGCAAATAAGTGTAAGATTTAGGCCCGGTGCCTTGAAATACTTGTTCGGTTTAACCTTTGATGACAGTAAAAACCAACAAATCGACATCGCGTTGGCTATGGTTAAGCAGCGTGATTCCTATCAACGACTGCAAGCCTATCTTATTGGAAAAACTATTAGCCAGCAGTGCTTAGCAATACAGCACTGGTTGATTGAGCTAGCAGAAAATACTGATGGAGCCTTTCAGAAATGGGAGCGCATGCTTTATCAGTCGATGAATTTACTGGTGCCCCCACAACATCTTGCCGATCAGTTCGGCGTCAGCCGAAGAACGCTGGAGCGCCAATTTCGCACTAACTTTGGTTTCTCGCCAAACAAACTGTATCAATTTGCTCAAATACGCCATGCTCGATCGTTATTAACCTCAAATTCTGAAGCGCTGAGCCACGTCGCATTGGCATGTGGTTACTTCGACCAAGCGCACTTTACACATTCGTTTAGTGATTTCGCGCTGGAAACGCCCCTTCAGTATAGAAAGCGAAAGTTGTCGCAAATTTACAATTAAGCGTTTTGCTTAGACTTTATAGTTCTCCGCAGTTTAAAGGAGATCACTATGAAAAAACGTATTACACAATCTGAGCTATATTCTGAATATCCCCATATTCTTGAGCACCTCACAGGCTTGGTTAAGCCTTCAGTCAAAAGTACTTTAAGTCATAAACTCATACATTTAGTTAAGCTTCGTGCGTCACAAATTAATCAGTGCGGCTTCTGCCAACACATGCACGCCGAAGAAGCGAGAGAGTCTGATGAAAATCAGTCAAGGCTTGATGTATTGTCTGCATGGAGAGAGCTAAATTGCTTCAGTTTTGAAGAGAGAACAGCATTAGCGTGGACGGAAGCGTTAACGCTTATCCACTCTTCCACTATTACTGAAGAAATGTATAACAGTGTAGAAAGCACCTTCGGAAAAGAAGGGCTGATAGAACTCACGTCTATTATTCTTCAAATTAATAGCTGGAACCGTATTTCAGTAAGCCTTCAGTTTCAACCTTCTATTTAGTAGTAAGGAAGACGTGAAAATGACTATCATGAAACAAGTACAAAATAACAAATTGGGTGTAGCCGCCTGCTTGTGCTTTTTTTGGGGAAGTACCCTTTTCTTGCCAGCCTTCAGCAAATTTGCAACCGCTGGAGTATGGTTATTTATGGCGGGTTCTCTATTGATGCTTTTCGACATCTTGAGCATTAAAACCAACTAGGCTTTGCGCTAATAATGTTTAAGAGTGTATATACAAGTATGCACTCTTTTATTGAGCTAAATTTACTGCTGTATATTGGTACAAGAAAAGTGAGTTTCGATTTTACTTTGAGATATATATGGCATAAGCCATTGAATGGGGAGAGAGAAGTTGGTCGGTGTGAGAGGATTTGAACCTCCGACCCCTGACACCCCATGACAGTGCGCTACCAGGCTGCGCTACACACCGACCGAAAGAGCCGACAAGTCTACTCAATTTCAACGACTTTGCAATGTAAAAAAACCAAATAACCGCCTAAACGATTATTTGGTAATCAAAACCCATCTAAAACGAAGCTTATTACAAGTCGTCTGCACTTACATCTTTGATTTCTGGCCATTCTTCATTCGCCTCATCTATATGAGTAGGAATGTTCTTGGCCCATGCTTTGTATACACTTTCGTCTTTATTCACGTAAAGTACGCCATCAACAATTTCAAACGCTTTGCCGTTTATTTCGAATTTCTTACCAAACGTTGCTCCGTAGGCACAAAAGCCGCCGTACGCTGGTACGTATTTGTCTGGGTTGCTTACAAACATGTCTCTATTTTTCCGCGATGAAAATCGGTAAATTGCGTCGTTGTGGACAGCCGTTATAGTCGCTTTACCCAGCACTGGCTTACCTTCAGTAAAATAAGCTACAGCGTCGTGCCCGGCTAAAATAATTCCGTTTTCGTCGGTCTCTGTATCAACGCCAGCGAATACCGCGCCACTAGCAATTAGTGAAACTGCAAATAAACTACCTTTTAAGAATGCTCTCATGCTATTTCTTCTCCACATTGGTGTTTCGAGTGTTTTCACACTATCTCTGTATAAGTTCGAAGAATATGGTACGTACTTCGGTCTTATACAAACATGCTCCAAACGCTTAAATACTTGTCCAAAACACCATGAAAAATTTAGAAAGCCTTTTTGACAAACTTCAAATAACCACCAATGTATTTCACAACGGACAATATTGCGGTAACTGGCAAATTGACACTTCTGGCACCGGCTTTATTAATTTTCACGCCGTAACTCACGGTCAATGCTACTTACACCGTAACGACGACGGCCCAGTTCTGTTAGAAAAAGGCGACATGGTTTTACTGCCTGTTGATAGCCCACACCTTTTAAGCCCTACAAAAACTCACACTTACAAAAATGTTAGCGCAAGCTCTATTCCTGTTAGCGAGAAACTAGGAGCTGAAGGCCCGGTGCTACTTTGCGGTTACTTCGAGTATCAGCACCCTTTAATGAGAGTAATAACAAAAGAACTGCCAGAATTTTGGATAATTAAAAAAGCATCAAAAGAAAGTAGAGTGCTACATGAAAGTCTGCAGTTACTTATCAGCGCGTCGTTAGAAGTGTCGGACTCAACCTTCACTTCGTCGGTTCTGCTAAACAAAATCGCTGAGGTTGTATTCCTTTTGATTGTGAAGCATTTAATGAGCAAGTACTCATCAACCTTAGGGGCTCTACTGCATCCGGCCATAGCAAATAGCCTTCAAGCGCTGCATAACGCGCCTGAACAACATTGGAACGTAGAATTGCTGGCGAGTATTGCGAATATGTCTAAATCTAACTACGCAGCAAAGTTCAAAGCCTGTGCAGGCGTAACTCCAATTAAATACCTAACGCAATGGCGCCTGCGTTGTGCCTGCACAGAAATAATCCAAAGCAACAAGCCGTTAATTACCATTGCAAACCAATATGGTTACGAAACGGAAGCTTCTTTTTCAAAGGCTTTTAAAAGAGAGATTGGCGTATCTCCTTCACAAAAGCGCGTTCAAGCTAGGCCAGCGTAACGTAACACACCCCAGTTACTACCAGTGCAACTAACACGTTTAGCACCCCCCCCTCTCTGGCCATAGTTTTTATGTCGAACTTTTCCGTTGAGTATGCAATGGCGTTAGGCGCTGTAGCTACTGGCAGCATAAAAGCGCAACTTGCGCTAATTGCCGCGGGGATCATCAACAACTTAGGATCTACGCCCACAGCCATACCCGCGGCCGCTAGAATTGGCATTAGTAGTGTAGATGTTGCCGTGTTAGAGGTAATTTCCGTCAAGAAGGTAACGAACAAGCAAATTCCAAGTACCAACAGAAGAACAGGAAGCGTAGAAAGTCCCGTTAACCATGTTCCCATAAGAACACTTAAGCCCGATGACATAAATGCTTTGGCAATACAAATACCGCCAGCAAACAATAACAACATGCCCCACGGAATATCGTTTGCGGTTTTCCAATCAAGCAGTTTGTCGTTGTTTCCTTTTTCGTCTACTTCACCGCTATCGTTTCCGCTGTTTGTAAAGAACATAGCCGCAACACCCGCTACGGCAATAGTACTGTCACTTATTGTGCTTATGCCTATCCAAGCAGTCCAAAAAGGTCTGAAAATCCAAGCTAAAGCGACAGTGCCAAAAATAGCAAGAACACGCTTCTCGGCTTTTGTCCACGTGCCTGGGACAGGTAAATCGATGTTCCCCACTTGTTTAATACCGCGCGCTAACCATAAAGCCATAATCGGTACGCCTAGTATTACAATTGGTACGCCTGTTTTCATCCAGTCGATAAAGCTGTATTCAATACCTTGGGTTTCTTCATACACGCTCATAAAGATAATATTAGGTGGCGTCCCAATCGGTGTCCCTACCCCACCTAAGCTTGCCGAATAAGCGATACCAAGTATAAGCGCCACGCCAAATCGCGGATTGTCTACTGCGTTGATAATAGCGATAGCCATTGGCAACATCATTAGGATTGTTGCCGTATTACTAATCCACATACTGAGTACTGCGGTTGTTAACATGAAGCCCAGTACCAGTTTGAGCGGGCTGCCGCTGCCCGTTATACGCAACATGTAAATGGCGAAACGCTTGTGTAAGTTAGCGCGCTCCAACCCTTTTGAAAGCATGAAAGCAGCCATTAATAGAATGATAACGTGGCTTCCGAGAGCAGAGGCAGCTTCGCTGTGAGACAACACACCAAATAGCGGGAATAGCGCGAAGGGTAAAAGTGAGGTAGCGGGAATAGGGAGCGCTTCAGTCACCCAGAGCACAGCGACAAATAGCGTAATTGCTGCGGTAAAAATGATCTCGCTGGGCTGATCAATGGCCCACAATCCCAAGCCACATAGTACTGAAGCGATAAAGGCAAATAGAATTATACTGTTTTTGCGTGTTGGCTTTCGTTGTAGAGTTTCTGAAGAAGGTTCAGAGTTTGTGTGCATTGCGCTTCCCGTTACTAATAGCTTTATTATAAGTGCTAGTTATTGCTCTTATATTTTCTATCAGTAATTAGCGGGAAACGCACTACGCTTTTGCGAAAAAAACGTGTTTTTAAGACGGTTTCTTTTATTTACTCTCGTCGTCTGACGAGATTCGGCTTGCAACTGCACCTGCTTGGCCTTTGTATTTAGCGTCCACTCGTGCGTTGTACGGTTTTTCAGCGGGCGCCGATAGCACCTCAAAGCTAAGTGCCCCTATTTTCATTTTAGGGCGAAGCGCTAGCGGTAACTTACCACTGTTGTAAAACTCAAGAACGATGTTGCCCGACCAGCCTGGATCTATTCGATGCGCGGTCACGTGAACCATTAAGCCCAAACGCGCAAGCGAAGAACGCCCGTCTAGCCAACCTACGATGTTGTCAGGCAAGGTTACTGACTCGTGGGTAATGGCAAGCGCTAGCTCCCCAGGGTGTAGAAAGAAGGCTTTACCCTCTTCTAGTTCAATTTCATCGCTCATAACATGGTCGAGCGCCTCTTGAACCTGTGCTTTCGGCCCACTTAAATCGATAAACGGCGCTTGGTGATCTTCAAACACGCGAAATTTATTACCTAGGCGGATATCTACCGTTACACCACTTATTTGATCGTAGCTGGGTGTAGGGTCAATTTTAATTTTTCCATCTTGCAGATGTTGGTAGATATCGCGGTCGCACAAGCGCATGGTGTATTCCTCATTTCGTTAGGCCGCTATTATGCGTATGTCGCCGCATGCATTCAACTGCTCAAAGGCTTGTTTTATCTGCTTTTGCGCAATTTTTGTATAGTTTTATCAAATTTTAAATTTAAGCAATCGAACCTGGCTATAATTCACCTTTACTACACCTGTCTGAATTTACCTATCCGTCGGGCATTCCTGATATTTGTTACCTAGATATTTCAAGCTAGTTACTCTTTACCAACAATGCCAATAGGGTTGCCCTTAATGTGTTTTACTGCCCCTTTGCGTGGCGCAACAGTAAGGGCCAATTGCATAGACAGGGCGCGAGCAGCCTCGCGATAACTTTCACTCAATGCACTTTCGGGCGAGGTAATTAACAAAGGCGTGCCGGCATCGCCATGCTCGCGAATATGGATATCAAGCGGTAGCTGACCTAAAAGTGGCAGTCCGTGGCGTTCGGCAAGCGCCTCGCCCCCATCTTTTGAAAACACATAGTCTTTGGTACCACAGGCTCTGCACTGGTAATAACTCATGTTTTCAATAAGCCCTAATACAGGTACGTTCACTTTTTCAAACATGCTTATGCCTTTTTGGGCGTCGGCTAGTGCTAAGTCCTGCGGCGTTGTAACTACCACTGAAGCAGTCAGCGGTACTTGTTGCGCCATCGTCAGTTGGATATCGCCTGTTCCTGGTGGCATATCTACAATTAAGTAGTCCAGCACGGGCCATAGGGTTTCATCTAGCAACTGCTTTAACGCCCTGCTTGCCATTGGCCCTCGCCATACGGCCGCGTCTTCCTGAGGCACTAAATAGCCAATTGAGTTCGCCACCAGCCCATGTGACATAAGGGGCTGCATGTTCTTATTATCTTCGCTTTCAGGGTGTGCATCGGGGTTGCCCAACATAATGGGAATAGACGGCCCATAAATATCGGCATCTAAAATCCCAACTTTCGCGCCTTCTTGCATAAGCGCAAACGCTAAATTAATGCTGGTTGTCGACTTACCTACGCCGCCCTTGCCAGAGGCCACTGCTATGATGTTTTTAATGTTGGTGACCGGTGCTACTTCAGTTTCTCCACTCGCTACGTTTTGTTTAAACGTAAGCTGGTCATCGCCAAGCTTCCCTTTTAGCTGGTTAAGCACTTCTTTTTTAAGCGCGTCTAGCTGTGTAGCAATACAAAACGGCAAAGTAACTGTCACGCCGGCATCTTCATTTCCTGGCTGGCTAAAAGCACACCATGGCAAGGTATCTTCAACATCTAAAGAAAAATACTTGGCCAAAATTACAGCAACTTTTTGAGTTACCGGCTCTGCTTTGCGAGAAAAGAACATAAAATGCCTTACTAGTAGTAGAATTGTGTGAATTACGTAATGCAAAAAACGCGGTTTTCCGCTAGTATTTGCAGCCATTTTGAAACGCAAAGAATCAATAACGTCATTATGTCAGAAAAACGCCGAATTCTGGTAACCAGTGCGTTGCCATACGCAAATGGCTCTATTCACTTAGGTCATTTGCTAGAACACATTCAAACCGACATCTGGACTCGTTTTCAGCGCCTTCGCGGAAACGAATGTTACAGTGTTTGCGCCGACGATGCACACGGTACGCCGGTTATGCTTAAAGCCCAAGAGCTTGGCATTACACCAGAAGAAATGGTGGCAAGAACGCGTGCTGAACATCACCAAGACCTTGTTGATTTTCACGTAGATTACGACAACTACTATGTAACCCATTCGCCAGAAAACAAGGCGCTGTGTGAAGAAATTTACACCCGTTTGGATAATGCGGGTTACATCAGCAAGCGCACCATTAACCAACTGTTCGACCCTGAAAAAGAAATGTTCTTACCGGATCGTTTCGTTAAGGGTACCTGCCCAAGCTGTGGCGCAGAAGATCAAAACGGCGACAGCTGTGACGTATGTGGCGCAACGTATAGCCCAACAGAAGTAAAGAACCCGCGCAGCGTTGTATCGGGTGCTACACCAGTACTACGTGAGTCTGAGCACTTCTTCTTTGACCTGCCAAAATTTGAAGGCATGTTAAAAGAGTGGATCCGCTCAGGTGCCCTGCAGGAAGAAATGGCTAACAAGCTGCAAGAATGGTTTACTGAAGGTCTTCAACAGTGGGACATCAGCCGTGATGCGCCTTACTTCGGTTTTGAAATTCCAGGTGCGCCGAACAAGTTCTTCTACGTGTGGGTAGATGCGCCGGTTGGCTATATGGCTAGTTTCAAAAACTTCTGCGACCAAAACAATCTAGAGTTTGATGATTTCTGGAAAGCAGACTCAGAGGCTGAGCTTTATCACTTTATTGGTAAAGATATTACCTACTTCCACTGCCTATTCTGGCCTGCCATGCTAGAAGGTGCGGGATACCGTAAGCCTACTGGCGTAAATATTCACGGTTTCGTAACGGTGAACGGCGCGAAAATGTCAAAGTCGCGCGGTACGTTTATTAAAGGCCGTACTTACCTTGACCATCTGAACCCAGAATATCTGCGTTACTACTTTGCGTCTAAGTTAGGCGACGGTGTTACCGACATCGACCTTAACTTTACTGACTTCGCACAAAAAGTGAATTCAGACCTAGTAGGTAAAGTGGTTAACATTGCAAGCCGCTGTGCAAGCTTTATCACCAAGCGTTTCGACGGAAAGCTGTCTGAGAACGTGATTGAGCCAGAACTGATTGCTGAGTTCCAAAACGCGTCAGAGAGCATTGCTGCACTTTTCGAGAAGCGTAAGTACCACCAAGCCGTGCGCGAGATTATGGCCCTTGCTGACAAAGCAAACCAGTTCATTGATAACAACGCACCTTGGGTAACCATTAAAGACGAGACTAAGCAGCAGTTCACACACGATGTGTGCTCGCTAGGTATCAACATGTTCCGTCTGTTGGTGATTTACTTAAAGCCTGTACTGCCAGTACTTGCAGAAAAAGCAGAAGAATTCCTAAACGACAAGTTCGACTGGAATTCACTGCAAACCCTATTGAAAGGCCACGCCATCAACAAATTTAAGCCGATGATGCAGCGTGTAGAAATGGAGAAAATCGACGCCATGGTTGAAGATTCAAAAGAAAGCCTAGCGCCAGCAGCACCGGCAATCGACCCAGACAGCCCGCTTGCTAAAGATCCTATCAGCGACACTATCTCGTTTGATGAGTTCGCCAAGGTAGATTTACGTATTGCGCGTATAGCTAAAGCTGAACACGTAGAAAAAGCCGATAAGCTTCTGCGCTTAGAGCTAGATTTAGGCGGCGAAACCAAGCAAGTTTTTGCAGGTATTAAGTCGGCCTACTCGCCTGAAGCCCTAATCGGTAAACATACGGTAATGGTAGCGAACCTCGCCCCTCGTAAAATGCGTTTTGGCATGAGTGAAGGTATGGTATTAGCCGCGGGCCCTGGTGGCGACGAGCTATACATTCTTGAGCCGCACGAAGGTGCAAAGCCTGGTATGCGTGTTAAGTAAGCTGTAAAGCGCCCCCTTAAAAGTAAGGTGACATTCAGCGCTATAACGCGACGGGATGTCACCTTTTTTATTGGGCGGTCAAAGCGGCGCTCAGATTTATAAAGCAAAAATCATATAACCAGAATCAAAGTGCAAGCACGTAACTTGGTATGCTAATAAGCCTTATCATCTTACACTCCCCACTCACTAATTACTTACCCACTCACTAACCTTATCTGCCTAAGGCAAATCGGCTAGAAAATTCTTGTCAAAAAACAGCTCAGTTCCGTTCGGTTTGATTCAAGGCGATCTAACCCTCTTTTTTTAACGTAATCAACGTGGTTAATTAATAAAAGAGGTATTTATGGAAGATTTCTTCGGGACTAATATCGATTTATCGGAATTAACCGAAAAAGCTATATCACTGGTGATGACTTACACCCCCAAATTGTTGTTGGCTATTCTTACTTTGGTGGTGGGTCTCTGGTTAGTGAATCGTTTTGTAAACCTATTAGATCATCGGCTAGGTAAAAAGGATCCCACGTTAAATAAGTTTCTGTGCGGACTTATCAGTGCGGTGCTAAAAGTAATGCTGTTGATTTCAGTTGCCTCAATGATAGGCATTGAAACCACCTCATTTATTGCCGTCGTAGGTGCAGCAGGTTTGGCCATTGGTCTGGCATTACAAGGCAGCCTGGCGAACTTTGCTGGCGGTGTGCTAATACTGATTTTTAAACCCTTTAAAGTGGGTGACACCATTGAAGCAGAGGGTCATTTAGGCTCAGTGTCAGAGATACAAATTCTCTATACTGTACTTAATACTTTTGACAATAAGCGCATTGTTATTCCCAATGGCAGCCTGTCTAATGCCACGTTAATTAACGTTAGCGTGTATGATAAACGCCGTTGCGACATGACATTTGGTATAGGCTACGATGACGATATCGATAAAGCAAAGAAGGTGTTGCAGCGACTGTTCGAAGAAGATGAGCGCTCGTTAACCGACCCTGCACCAAGGATTTGTGTAGGCGGATTAGGCGATAACTCAGTCGATTTAATGTTTAGACCGTGGGTCGCCACAGATGACTTGTGGCCTTACTATTGGGATATGCAGGAAAAAGTTAAAAAAGCTTTTGATGAAGAAGGCATTAGCATCCCATATCCACAGCGAGATGTGCACCTCTATAAAACGAGTGACGACTAACGTCTCAGTTGGGAGATAGCAGTCTATGCTATCTCCTATTCCCCTTTCAAACTTGCGTAAAAACGCGAAAGCCATCCGTTTTAGTTACAACATCTTGGTAAATATAGAAGATGGTTAGCGTCTGTCGCTGCTTTCAAGTTAAGAGCTTGGCGTGCGATTCATCGTAGAGGTCCTTACACTGGCGCCCACCGCCGAAAAACGCGGCTTCAAATTGCGTTTGGGTTTTATTGCGGTCATGGGTATAACCCGCTTTTTCGCGAGTATTACGTACACCGCACTGCACCATGGCAAATAAGATGCTAAATAGTCTTGAAGCTTAACCGCCCCTTTCCATTTTTGTTGAAAAAAGAGCGTTGAAAACATCACTTGACGTTGTTCAACAATTTCAAATCCCAGCAGCTGAAGCCAATCTTTAATGCGATAGGACGTAAAAAAGCGAGCATCGTGTAGGATATTTCCGCGCTTAACAGGTAGAAATTTGGCAATTCCGGCGAGGCTTAAGGGGTTAAAGCCACTTATGATCACATAACCGTTTTGTGTAATAACGCGGTCTACTTCTCTTAATATTTCGTGAGGGTCTTGCGCAAAATCTAATTCATTTGCAAGTAGAAAGCCATCAATGCTGTTTTCGGCGAAGGGTAAGCAGTGCGACTGCCCCACTACCGTGTTTTCTCTACTTATTTTCGGTTCGCGTTTATCACCGCCTAACGATATACCCGATGCATTGTGATTGGGAAAGCCCTCTTTCGCTTCATTGTGGTGTGGCTGCTCGCTAGCTAGGTCATTAAACGGAACGTGATTGATGTGGTGTCGAATTGGGCTGGTGTCGAGATTTATATCGGCACTTAGCGAGCCTAGTTTGGCAAAGTGATACCCAAAAATTCGCTCAGCATAATCGCTACAAACTGCATTGACCGCATGTCGAATGTGCTCTCCGGCGGGGAAATCATTCCAATTTGTAGGGTAGCGTGGCGGTTTGGCTTTAAACGCCGATCTCATTAACACTGCGCGCTCTTAGGTTGCTCTGCTCTTCACAAGTCCCTATAGTAACGCATAATTCTACCTACACAAGCAGGTACTCTTATGACGGCAGAAACACTTCCTTCAGGCGTAGCCATTCATCCTATTCCCGCTTTTACCGACAATTACATTTGGTGTATTTATAACGAGAGTAGCGCTATTGTTGTCGACCCAGGTGATGCTGAGCCAGTGCTGGCCTTTATTAAAGCCAAAGGATTAACGCTAAGTGCAGTTCTCATCACTCATCATCACAGAGACCACACGGGTGGTATTGCTAAATTAGTATCTGCAGTACCAGATTTGCCAGTTATTGGCCCAAGAGGCAATCACATAAGAGGAATAACTAAATCTGTTTCTCAAGGCGATACTGTCTCGCTACCTGTTTTTAAAATGGCACTGCAAGTAATGGAAGTGCCAGGTCATACCCTTGATCACATTGCTTTCTTCGGGCATGGCGCATTGTTTTGCGGCGACACGTTATTTTCAGCAGGTTGCGGACGATTGTTTGAAGGTTCGCCAGAGCAAATGCATCATTCACTGAATAAGTTAAAGCGACTGCCCGACACCACGAAAGTGTTCTGTACACATGAGTATACTCAGGCTAACGTCCAGTTTGCTTTAGCCGTAGAGCCAGACAATAAAGCGCTGTGTGACTACGCACAGTGGGTGGCAGAAAAACGCGCTCAAGGTCAGCCTACACTACCAAGTAATCTCAAAGAGCAAAAAAACATAAACCCATTTTTACGGGCTCATGAACTTTCTGTGAAAACTGCTGCCGAAGCCTATTGCGAAAATAACCTGGCTGACGATGTAGCGGTATTTGCTGCAGTTCGCCGCTGGAAAGATGAGTTTTGATGCAAAAGTAAGCCGATTATCGTAACATGGTCGGTTTGCAGTGCTCCACGAGGTTTCTTCATATATGCAGTTGAAGTTTTTCCCACTGTCGCCACTGATATTGGCGCTAGGTTTAACGGGTTGTCAGTTAACCGATAATAATAACGACAATGCACAATTAGAAAGTAACGAAACCGCTTCACTAGAAGCGTGCAGTGAAATTCATAACAACGAAGAAGCCATTTCTGATTGTGAAGTTGCAAGAGACGGCGTTATTGATGTTGTTCACCCCAATGATGATACGCTAGAAGAAGGCGCTGAGCTTACTGATACACCGGATATGCATACGCAGGCGGTCGTTACTGACGTATGGGAACGTGCAAGCGCGAATTTCGCCTTACCTATCCCTGACGACAAACGCATTAGCGCACAGCGTAAATGGTACCTGAAGCACCCAGAGTATATGGCTCGCGTTGTAAAACGTGCCAAGCCTTTTCTTTATTACATTACCGAAGAAATTGAAAAGCGCGACATGCCGATGGAGCTTGTGCTTTTACCAATAGTAGAAAGTGCTTTTGATCCCTTTGCTTATTCCCATGGCCGAGCGGCTGGTATGTGGCAGTTTATTCCTGGCACAGGCAAGCGCTTTGGTATGCAGCAGAATTGGTGGTATGACGGACGTCGAGACGTTGTTGCTTCAACACAAGGTGCACTTGACTATCTAACCTATCTAAACGAAATGTTTGATGGTAATTGGCTGCACGCACTTGCCGCCTACAATAGTGGCGAAGGCCGCGTTCAAAGGGCTATTAAAGCTAACAAACGCGCGGGTAAACCTACCGACTTTTGGAACTTAAATTTACCCAAAGAGACACGTGCTTACGTGCCTAAATTGCTTGCGCTGGCTGATATTCTAAAAAATAAAGATGAATATGCGTATGCGTGGCCTGAAGTTGAGAATGTAGCGGTTATCGAAGTGGTTGATATCGGCTCACAGGTCGATTTAGCATTTGCCGCCGAACTTGCTGGTATGTCTTTAAAAGAACTACACGGGTTAAACCCAGGGTTCAATCGTTGGGCAACGTCACCAGAAGGACCACATAGATTAATACTTCCCCTTGATAAGGCTGCTGCGTTCTCTCAAGCACTGGCTAAAATTGATCAAAAAGAGCGGTTAAACTGGGTACGCCACTCGGTGAAGCCCGGCGACAGCTTAGGTAAAATCGCTAAGCAGTATCACACCACCGTGAAAGTTCTTAAAAAAGTGAATGAGCTAGACTCGTCCATGATCCGCGTGGGTCAAGCGATAATGGTACCAGTAGCACTTCAAGAACTGGACAGCTACACATTATCTCAGGAACAGCGTCTAGCCAGCTTGCAGAACGGCAACACGTCTAAGCAAAAAGTACGTCATACCGTACAATCTGGTGATACGCTTTGGGATATTGCCCGTAAGTACAATATAGGCACTAAACAATTAGCTAAATGGAACGGTATGGCCCCTGGCGATATGCTTCACCCTGGCAAAACCTTAGTTATCTGGCAGGAAGGTAAAGCGCAAGACGGTGTTACCAAAAAAGTGACCTACACAGTAAGAAATGGCGATTCGTTGTCTCGTATCGCCAGCAAGTTCAATGTTAGAGTAAGCGACATAGGCAAGTGGAACTCACTTAATACTAAGCGCTATCTACAACCTGGTCAGAAGCTAAAACTTTATGTAGACGTAACAAGGTTGAACGCATCAAGCTAACCTTTAATACTTAAAGTTCAATATTGTTCATGCCTAACTGCATTTACGTTACGCTTTAAGTCAGAATACAGGATAAGGAAATGCTAAGAATTAACCGAGAAAATTTGCGAAACAGTCATGAAACGCCTTGGTTAATCTTAGATTTAGTCATGTTAGGTATACTTTTTGTGAACCTAACATGGCTCATTTTCGATGCCTTATACGCCACCGACTTTGTCTATGGTCTATTGGGCACGTATTTTCCCGCTTTTCTTAGTGCTTACGATCCCGTTCACAACAACTTTCTGTTGGTCGACTTGGTGTTTATCGCCATTTTCTTCAGCGAGTTTTGCTTCCGGTGGGTTGTAGCTATTGTGCGTAAAGAACACTTACGCTGGTACTTTTTTCCGTTTTTGCATTGGTACGATATCATAGGTCTAATCCCTACTGGACCTACCCGCTTATTTCGATTCTTGCGCATATTTTCTATTTTGCACCGCCTGCACAAATTCGAAATCATCGACTTAAATCAAACCGCGGTCTTTCGCTTTTTTGCGTTTTACTACGATGTATTTGTTGAAGAGTTAAGCGACCGGATTGTTGTAAAAGTGCTCAGCGATGCGCAAAAAGACATCTCAGCAGGTTCGCCTTTATTAGACGATATCAACGCACAGGTACTGGCCCCCCGCCGTCCTGTCATTACCCAATGGATGGCTGGCGTTATCAACCATTTAGGCCAGTCAATTCAAAGCGAAGAGCACGGCGAGGTGATACGGGAGCACGTGCGCAAGAGCGTGGGTAAAGCGGTGAGAAGTAATGCACAAGTTTCTTCCCTGCATTACCTACCTGTTATCGGTAAAACCATTGAAAATACGTTGGAAGAGTCAGTCACCGATATCGTGACCACATCGCTAGTTAATCTGTTACGCGACTTAGACGCAGAGCGCATCGACCATTTCATTTCAGTCGGCATGCACGACTATACCCCTACCGCCGATGCACTTGATAAAGAAGTACTTAATGTTGTAAACGAATGCTTAGAACTGGTGAAAGCGCACGTTGCACAGCAGCGTTGGAAGTCACATCTCACCGAAAAAGAATCGGCTATTCCCACTGGCAAGCCCGAAATTTAATTAATTTGCAAAGCTGTTGAGTCAAGGTGAACGCTAGCCAGTATTCTGTTCAGCCATTGTTCATACAAATAAGCTAATATAAAGTCCTTATGAATATAATTATAACGATTAGAGGGACTGATGATGAAAAGTAAACGCTGCCGAACGTTCAGCCGCTCACTTAACCACGCAATACTAGTAATTTGTATGGCGGCATTTGCTTCAGGCTGCATGGTGATCTTGCCGACCTCTTCTATTTCCACCAACCAAGAACCTGAAAAAATAGTTGAGCGCATTGAATACAATGCAAACCGATGCTGGTCCACACTGCATCAGCCAATCCATAGCGATATAGTCGTAAACACGTATACAATACAAAACGGCTACAAACTCACGGCCAGTCGTAAAGAAGGGAGCACCCCGCAATATCCTTTTTTACACGTCACCGTTACCCACTCAACCTACGGCAGCGAGGTATCTGTTCGAGAAGGTGAGTTTAACTTGGGCACAGACTTAAATTTAAGTGATGATATAAATCGATGGATAAATGGCGACAATAGCTGTTAAGACTGATAAGGCGTACACACTATTTTTCAGTAGTAGACAGAATAATACTCGTCTCACTATTAAGCACGCCTTTAACGCCGCGCACTTCTTTTAAAATGCCATCTAAGTGCGCGAGACTTTCGGCGGTTATAACAATAAGTAAATCCCAATTTCCGTTTGTAGTATGAAACCGCTCAACACCATTCACCTGCCTAAGCTTACTAATAAGCTGTGTTGTACTAAGCCCTTCAAGCTCGACTGACATAAGAGCTTTTATTTTGTCTGGTTGCAGCTGCTCGTTAACACGAATAGTAAAACCGTCGATCACCCCCGAATTTACTAACCTGTCGATTCGTTTTTGCACCGTATTTCGCGATAACGAGAGGACTTCAGCTAGCACGGTTACAGGTGTTCGCGCATCGCGCTTCAATATATCGAGAAGCTCGCGATCTTTCGCATCTAAATCTACATACATAGCCATTTCCCCAATAGATAAACGAATCGTCGAGTCATTAACGCATTATCCAAGACTAATTAGCGAAAAGCACAATGATAAAACATTTGAGCATTATGCTTAAACTAAATAACAATGTGCAACACCTTGAGCATGGTTAAGTGAATTCGCCAGAGAATAAAATACACGCTCTTTTCAGTGGAAATATTTCAGCTAAGGGCTGTAGGACGTTATATGCAAGCCAGTCACATCAGAAACTCACGATTAACTACACCAAATTCCGTTTTAATGGTACGCCCCTGTGCCTTTCGCCCCAACGAGCAAACAGCCAAAGACAATAGTTTTCAGAAGCCCCTTGTATCGACGGGAAAAAATAGAGCGGAAATATCAAAAAATGCGTGTGCGGAATTTGATGAGATGGTTCGCACTTTACGTATGAACCACATAACGGTAGAGGTGTTTGAAACAGAAGGGGAAAACACGCCCGATGCCGTATTTCCAAATAATTGGTTAAGTACACATCCCAACGGTTTGCTTGTCACCTACCCTATGTACTGTGAAAACCGCCGAGCGGAGCGTCGTGACGATATTGTCAGTTATCTGCAGCAACACTATATCGTACAGCAAGCTAAAGATTTATCTTTCCTTGAAGAAGACGGAGATATTGTTGAAGGTACAGGGGCTATGGTGATCGACCATGTAAACGCGCTAGCCTATGTTTGCCTATCCCAACGAGCCAATAAGAGAGCTGTAATGTCGGCGTGTAAAGCTATTGGTTTAACGCCTATATGTTTTAGCGCCTTTGATACTGCTGGTACGGCGATTTACCACACCAACGTAATGATGTGTGTGGGCAGTGATTTTGCCATTGTTGCTACTAGCATGATAGAAGAAAGCGACAAAAATGTGGTGCTTTCAACACTTAAGGAGACGGGTAAAAACGTCATCGAAATTAGCGAAGAACAAGTGAATAGTTTTGCCGGAAACTGCCTAGAGCTTTTGAATAGCAATGGAAAACGTTTATTACTTATATCAGACACTGCTTTTAGTTCAATGAACGAAGAGCAACTAGCTTTACTACCCAGCGATCTTACTTTACTTCCCATCGCAGTGCCTACTATTGAAATGGGAGGAGGCTCCGTTCGCTGCATGGTCGCGGGTATTCACCTTGAGTGTAAAACGATTGGCGCTGAACAAACTACGACTAATAACATCAGCTTTGACACCCGCGTGAGACTAGCAAAAGGTGATGACTTGGAAGGCTTGCTTGCGTTAGCTGAAGCTGCATCGCCAGGTATGACAACCTTCCCACCGGATAGAGCAACGCTTGATAACAAATTAAAGCGTTCCATTAGAGAAGAACAAAAACTTATGCGTCAAGAGCGTCCAGACTACCTTTTGTTTGTATTGGAGGACCTTCGAACTGGCAAGCTTATTGGTACATCTGCAATTTTTGGTGAATTAGGAAAAGAAGACAGTTTTTATAGTTACAAACGAGAAAAAGTCGCACAGCGAAATAAATCACTAGGCGCACACTACACCCACGACATACTGCACCTAAGTCACCATTTTGAGGGGTACGCGGAAGTGGCATCACTCTACTTACTGCCTGAATACAGAAAACACTTTAACGGAAAACTACTTTCAAAAGTACGCTACCTTTTTATGGGCTTACATCAATATGTATTTTCAAAGCAGGTCATGGCCGATCTACGAGGCTATGTAAATAAGGATGGGGAATCGCCTTTCTGGAATGCCGTCGGTCGTCACTTTTTTCCTATGACATACGCTGAAGCGGATTTATATGGCGCCGTAAACGGAAATCAATTTATTGCTGATTTAATGCCCAAACTTCCGCTGTATGTAAATATGTTACCCAAAGAGGCTCAGTTGGCTATTGGTAAACCACATAACGACGGCCAACCCGCTATGGCAATGCTAGAAAAAGAAGGGTTTAAATTCACGAACTACATCGATATTTTTGATGGTGCGCCAAGTATGGAAGCTGAAGTTTCAAGCCTAAAAACTGTCAAATCAACAAAGCAAGTAAGAATAAAAGTTGGCGAAGGTACAAGGCGCGGCACCGAGAGTAAAATGACGCTTATCGCCACGTTGAGCCAGCCTTTTTATGCAATGATGGCAGAAACCGAAGAACAAGACGAAATAGCTGTTATTTCTCGCAAAACAGCACAAGCATTAAACGTTAGCTCGGGAGATACCATTTTACTTTCAGATGTTTAGCCTCGTACGTATATCCAAAAACCGCTGTTCAATGACGAAAACTCGGTGTGCCCTTTAAGCTTAACTAAAAAGAAAGCCCGCAAATGCGGGCTTTCTTTCTGTTAACAAGTATTGGCTGCTAATTACGCTTTACGCCAGGTAGTACCGCTTGGGCCGTCTTCTAACACTACGCCTTTTGCGTTTAACGCATCGCGTGCGGCATCTGCCGCTGCCCAGTCTTTGGAGGCACGGGCATCGTTACGCTGTTTAATTAACGCTTCAATTTCAGCCGCTTCGTCGTCATTGCCTTCACCGCCTTTCAAGAAGGTGTCTGGATCACTTTGAAGCATACCCAAAATTGCGCCTAAGCCTTTAAGAACAGCAGCCAGTTTACCCGCTTCTTCAGCGTTCTCTTTTTGGCGGTTAAGCTCACGTGCCACATCGAACAACACCGAAAAGGCTTCAGGTACGTTTAAATCGTCGTTCATTGCCGCTTCAAAGCGCGTTAGGTAGCCACCGAGACTAAGGTCAGTGCTTTCGTCTACTGTTACACCACGCAGCGCAGTGTACAAACGCTCTAGGGCGGCCTTCGCTTGAGTAATATTGTCTTGAGAGTAACTTAACTGGCTACGGTAATGCGCCGACATCAAGAAGAAACGCAATGTTTCTGAGTCGTGCTCTTTAAGCACATCGCGCAAGGTAAAAAAGTTACCCAATGACTTAGACATTTTTTCATCATTAACCTGTACCATACCCGCGTGCATCCACACGTTTACGTATGGTGTGTCATACGCACAGCACGACTGAGCCACTTCGTTTTCGTGATGTGGGAACGTTAAATCTGAGCCACCGCCGTGAATATCAAAGTGCGCACCAAGATGCTTATGATTCATTGCAGAACATTCAATGTGCCATCCCGGACGTCCCTCGCCCCATGGCGATTGCCATGCCGGCTCACCAGGCTTGGTGGTTTTCCACAGTACGAAGTCTAGCGGGTCGTCTTTTCCTGCCGCCACTTCAACACGAGCACCCGCTTTAAGCTGATCTAAGTCTTGTTTGCTTAACTTGCCATAATCTTCGTACTTGCTTACGTCGAATAGTACATCGCCGCTTTTGGCTTGATAGGCGTAGCCTTTGTCCATTAGTCGCTGGATAATTTCAATGATCTCATCCATATGTCCACTTACTGTCGGCTCGACGTCTGGCTCTAGTAAGTTAATCGCCGCAAAGTCTTCGTGCATCATGGCAATAGTGCGTGCAGTTAGCGCCTCAAAGCTTTCGCCATTTTCATTGGCGCGAGCAATAATCTTATCGTCGATATCGGTGATATTGCGCACGTACTTCACATCTAAACCAAGGTGGCGCATGTAGCGTACTAAGACATCGAAACTCAGGTAAGTACGGGCATGACCCATATGACTTAGGTCATAAACGGTAATACCACAAACATACAAACCCACTTTCCCTTCTTGAAGCGGTACAAACTTCGCTTTTTCACGGGTTCGGGTGTTGTAAAGATGTAGCATGTCTATATTTCCTATATGTCATAATTTTTCGGCCGCAAAGTTTAGCACTGTCACGATTTAAATGGTACAAGCCTTTTGCAACGATATTGCTGGGTTTTGCGATAACCGTCTCTTTGCGCTAACGACTCGTTTTGCGCTAAAATGCCGCCACTTTATATGTATGCTAACACACAGGACAAACCACAATGGTTACGTTAAAAACAAATTTCGGTGACATCACCCTAGAGCTTTTTGAAGATAAAGCGCCTAAAACGGTAGCTAACTTCATTTCTTACGTTGAAGACGGTTTTTTTGATAACACTATTTTTCACCGTGTAATCAACAACTTCATGATCCAAGGTGGTGGTTTTACGCCAGATATGGATCAGAAAGACACAAAAGACCCTATTGAAAACGAAGCGGACAACGGCGTAGCAAACGAAGTGGGTACAATCGCGATGGCGCGTACCCAAGATCCACACTCTGCGACGGCTCAGTTTTTTATTAATGTAAATAACAACGACTTCCTTAACCACTCTAGCAAGTCTGTCAATGGTTGGGGCTACTGTGCATTCGGTAAAGTAACTGAAGGTATGGATGTTGTTGAAAAAATTAAGGCTGTTAAAACCGGTAACAGCGGCTATCACCAGGATGTTCCTGTTGAGCCTGTTATCATTGAAAAAGCGACTATTTCTTAAATAGCCGCTGACATCTATGCTTGAATAGCTGTCTCTATAACGCCTTGGCCAATATGATTTTCAAGACATACTCAAGGCCTTGAGTTAAAAACAAGCCGCGTTACTTTAACGCGGCTTTTTAAACCACAATAAGAAGATTTATGTCGTTCACCTACTTCATTGCCGACTTGCACCTAAGTGCCGACCGCCCTGACATTACAGAATGCTTAATGCGCTTTTTAAAAGAAGACGCGATTAATGCTGATGCACTTTACGTTCTTGGTGACTTGTTTGAAGTTTGGATTGGCGACGACAACGTTACTCCATTTAACACTGCCATAGCATCAGCTTTCAAGGCAGTGAGTCAGCATTGCCCTATTTACTTTATTCACGGTAATCGCGATTTCGCCATACGTGAAAAGTGGCTATCAAAAGCCGGCATGACGTTATTAAACGAACAAGAAGTTGTAGACTTATACGGCACACCTACCCTGCTTACTCATGGTGACGAACTATGCACTCGCGATGTTGCTTATCAAAAGTTTCGCAAGAAATCCCGCGGTTGGTGGTGGCCACGTTTAATGCTTGCGCTTCCTTTATGGTATCGACAGCGTGTTGCCGATAACGGTCGCAAGGAAAGTAAGGCTAAGCAGCAAAATCTTAAGCCAGATATTATGGATGTCACGCCTGAAGAAGTGGTGAAAGTCATGGAAAAATGGGGCGTGCAGCGCATGATACATGGCCACACACACAGACCCAACATTCATAGCCTTACAGCAAACGGCAAGCCTGCAACTCGTATTGTACTTGGCGATTGGTATGATCAAGGCAGTGTATTGAAGGTCACCCCTTCAAAAGCTATGTTACAACATCACAACTTTAAGTAAGAAAATCTGACACTTACAAGTGGTCCTACCAATTTTTTATTACTGTTAAAAAAGTTTCAATGTGTGCACTTCCTTACCCCTGACTCACTATAAAACGTAAGCTTTAATAATCTTCAATCGGCCGCAAAATGCCTCGGCAATACAGTTTTGTGACATTTGTGACAGTTTAGCAATATAAATGTCAAAGAATTGTCACCTTCTCTCCATACGCTCTCTGTGATTTAACGATTCACTCTCCATGCAAGAAATGATGATGGGCAGTGATGAGATGTCTAGACAACACCACAACCAATACAAACAATACGTTTAGGAAAAAATCATGAATCGTAACTGGAAAGTGGCATGCACCGCAGTTGCTCTAGCGGTTTCTGCTAGTCTTCAAGCGGCTGTGTTACCCGAGCACCAAACTAACAGCGCTTGGTTTACTGATGCCCAAACCAAACTAACTACAAAGCTACAAACCAACAATCAGTTCAAAGCAAAGAATGTTATTTTGTTTGTGGGCGATGGTATGGGTATTTCAACGCTCACCTCGGCAAGAATTCACAAAGGCCAACTGGCAGGTAACCCTGGTGAAGAAGGTTATTTGAGTTTCGAAAGCTTTCCTCATACGGCCCTAGTTAAAACCTACAATGTAGACGCTCAAACCCCAGATTCAGCAGGCACCATGACCGCAATGATGTCGGGTCTTAAGACTGACGTGGGTGTGATTGGTGTTGACGAAGATATTGAGCGCGGTGATTGCTCAACGGTCGCAGGCAACGAAGTTATTACCGCGCTGGAGCTTGCTGAAGTAAAAGGCTTGTCTACAGGTATTATTTCTACTGCTCGCATCACCCATGCGACTCCCGCGGCAACTTACGCCAAGTCTGCTGACCGTAATTGGGAAGATATTTCTGATATGCCAGAAGCCGCTTTAACTGCTGGCTGTAGTGACATTGCTGACCAGCTCGTCAATTTTGAAACTTACTTAGAAGCTCGCTACACCGGTGTTGATGTTGACGGCATTGATGTCGCTATGGGCGGTGGTCGCCGTCATTTCTTGCCAAAAGATGCTGCATTCAATAGCCCAGATGCAGTTAGTGACGTTGAGGGAGATAGAACCGACGGACGCGACCTTACGGCAGAATGGCAGACCATGTACGAAAATGGTGTATACGTTTATGACCAAGCAGGTTTTGACGCGATAGACACTGAAAGCGTTGAGCGTGTATTCGGCCTTTTCAACGAGTCGCATATGCAATACGAAGCAGACCGCGGAAATGACATCGCTGGCGAACCATCAGTTGCAGAGATGACAGAAACGGCAATCAATATTCTTAATAACAACGAGAACGGCTTTTTCTTAATGGTAGAATCAGGCCGTATTGACCACGCTCACCATGCGGGTAACGCGGCGGGTGCACTTACTGACACTCTAGCATTTGAAGAAGCAGTAATGACTGCGGTTGAAAATACCGATCCTTCCGAAACATTAATCCTCGTTACTGCTGATCACGGACATGTGTTCACAATTGCAGGCTACCCGAAGCGCGGTAATCCTATTCTAGGCAAAGTGGTTAACGTGGGGTCAGACGAACCTGCAACAGCGTCTGATGGCACTCCTTACACCACACTCGGTTACACCAACGGTCTAGGTTTTCGCAACCTAGGTGATGAAACGAATTCTGATGCCACGTACGCACTGGAAAACGCAGCCGGCCGTGTTGATATTACCAATATCGACACAACAACGCCTGGTTATCACCAAGAAGCACTTATTCCATTGAGTTCAGAAACACACTCTGGCGAAGACATTGCGCTACATGCAACAGGGCCTGGAAGCCAGCTTGCGCAAGGCGTAATAGAGCAGAACGTTGTTTTCCACTTGATTAATCAAGCGCTTGGCCTTGTAAACGAGTAAGTAGAGATAAGAATATGAACCTTTTTAAATTAAGTATAATTGCGGTAGCAGTAGCAGGTCTTTCAGCGTGTAGCTTAGAGGGCGACGATGGTAGCGATGGCGCACCTGGTGCTAATGGCTCTGATGGTCAAAACGGTTTAACAAGCCTTACCGTGCAAACAGAGTTAGCGGTTGGCGATGCTAACTGCCCTAACTCTGGTATTCGCATCGACTCTGGCTTAGACGCGGATGCCGACGGCACGCTTGGTGATTCTGAAATCACTTCTACCAGCTATGTTTGTGTTCCTGGTGTAAACAGCGTAAGCAATAGCGAACTACTGACTAGCCTCAATAACGAGTGGTTTGTGGCTGCTAAAAACGAAGTAGAAAACAATAAAGCGGTTTGGATGAACGCAACATCGGGTGAAAGTACAGCGTCATCGAACGCGTCTTTTACTGCGACTGTAAATTCGCAAGAAGAATTGAAAGCCATGGTAGCGAACCTGCGTGGTAAAGCGAAAAACGTTATCTTGTTTGTCGGTGACGGCATGGGCGTTTCTACCGTTACAGCGGCGCGTATTCTAGATGGTCAGATGAACGGCCTAGCGGGCGAAGAAAACCAGCTTAGCTTTGACAAATTCCCATTCTCTGGGCTTTCAAAAACTTATAACGTTGATGCCCAAACACCTGATTCTGCAGGTACCATGACCGCAATGATGAGCGGCATAAAAACTGACGTTGGTGTTATTGGCGTAGACGAAGATATTGAGCGCGGTGATTGCTCTACGGTTGTGGGTAACGAATTGGTTACGGCACTTGAGCTTGCTGAAATTGCAGGAAAATCGACAGGCATCATTTCTACTGCTCGCATTACGCACGCCACGCCGGCGGCAACCTATGCAAAATCAGCGGATCGCAACTGGGAAGACATTTCAGATATGCCAGAAGATGCAATTACTGCAGGTTGTTCTGACATTGCCGAGCAGCTAGTTAATTTCGAAGCTAACTTGGAAGCGAACTTTGAAGGATTAGACGTTGATGGCCTTGAAGTTGTGATGGGTGGCGGACGCCGTCACTTCTTACCGCGTGACGAAGCATTTAACAGCCCAGACGCTGCAAGCAGTGTAGAAGGTGATCGTACAGATGGACGTGATTTAACGGCCGAGTGGCAAGCCATGTACGAAAACGGCGTTTATATCTATGATAAGTCTGGATTCGACGGACTAGATACTGAAACCACTGAAAGAATCTTTGCACTTTTTAACGAATCACACATGCAATACGAAGCCGACCGCGGCAACGACATCGCCGGTGAACCATCTATCGCTGAAATGACTAGTGCGGCCATTAAAGTGCTAGATAACAATGAAGAAGGTTTCTTCCTGATGGTTGAATCCGGTCGTATCGACCACGCTCACCACGCGGGTAATGCTTACGGTGCACTTTACGACACTATCGCTTTTGCTGAAGCTGTTGATACTGCTGACAAGCTTACTGATGACGAAGAAACTCTCATTATAGTAACCGCCGACCACGGTCACGTCTTTACCATTGCTGGTTATCCTAAGCGCGGCAACCCCATTTTGGGCAAAGTGGTAAACGTGGGTTCAGATGAAGCCGCTACAGCCGCTGACGGTACCCCATACACCACGCTTGGCTATACCAATGGTTTAGGCTTTAGAAATCTGGGAGACGTCACTAACTCAGATGCATCTTATTTAGAAGGCCCTGATACAGGTCGTAAAGATATCACTGATGTCGATACTACAACACCAGGCTATCACCAAGAAGCTTTAATCCCATTAGGGTCGGAAACACACTCAGGTGAAGATGTAGGCATTTACGCCAAAGGCCCTGGCGCTTTCCTTGTAAACGGCACTAACGAGCAAAGCGTTATATTCCACGTTATCGATTTTGCTGGAGACTTTGTATCTCAAGCAGAAAATGCAATGGAATAAATTTTAAAAAAGTAATGCAAAGGCGGCCTTTGGTCGCCTTTCCGCTTCAGTTAATAACATCATTCTCGGTAGGATAAATGAATGAAATTATTCAATGCATTTGCGCTGATTTTTTTTACAAGTGCGAGTACGTGTAGCTTAGCTCAAGTCGCTGAGTCTTCGTCGGTAGTTAATGTATCTAGTGAGCAGACGTGTAAGAAAGACAGTGGCAGCCTATTTGCTAATTATGAAATAAGCACGACAAGCCCATCAAAAACCTCACGAACTACATCCCTTCATTTGTGGCGAAACGGCAACAAGGTTGCACATGAATACCCTGCAACCAATATTACTGAGTCATGGACGCTTGTTAGAAACAAATTTATAAAACCTACTCGCTTTTTCGATGCTCATCAGCGCGCTATTGAATACCAGCCTGGTGAAACCATTCACGGAAAAAAAGAGTCGGACTTTTCATACCGCTACCAACTTATTAGCGACAAACTTATTGATGTCATGACACTAGATACAGTAGGCGGTAAAGGCTGTAATACAGTGGAATACTATTCACTAGATAACAGTCAGGGCCACTTTAAATTGGCATGGCTTCCCCATCTAAAATTAATAGAATCTTTTAGCGTTGATAAAAGTGGGTATGTAAGAGAGTGGAAACTCAAAACCGCCGATTTCAATAAGAATACGAAAGACTTCTTTACAAAAAGACAAAACTATCAAAGTACAGATTACGCTGATATTGGCGATGACCACACCGATCCTTTTTTAACCAAAATGGTTACCCAAGGCTTTATTGAAGCAGGAGCCAGTGGCTACTACGATGAGCATGGTCACAGTATCGGTGAAGGTCACTCACACTAAACCTTAAAAGCCTCTTTCTAAATGGCTGTGCCTGCAGTACGGCCATTTATTCACTAGGAAAAGGTTTTGTTACAAACTAGCCGAAAGTACATGTGTCAGACGCTGGCTTAATTTTTGTTCTGTGGTATAAAGAATAAAAGCAAGTTAGTCATCATGGATGGTGTAAATGACAGATGTTCTTCTTTCCCCTACAAACTTCTGGTTTAGCATTTCGCTTATAGCCGTTTTCTTTATTTTCATACTAGAACTTGTTAGCACTATTTTTGGTATAAGCCTGTTGGGGTTAGGCGATGATTTTGCAGAGTTTGATGGCGATGGGTTTCTTAATACCTCGTTTGCCAACTGGCTTAATATTAATAAAGTTCCCTTTCTTATTTACCTGGTAGTACTTCTTACTCTATTCGGTTTAGTTGGCTTGATGGTTAACGGCTTAACAGCGAGTGCACTCGGCTATACCTTGCCAGCTTTCCTATCCGTTCCTCTTGCATTTGTTATTGGCGCATTCGTAACAGCTAAAACCGTAAAGGTAATTTCAGGCTTGTTGCCTAGTGTAGAGTCTAGCGCGGTTAACAGCGATGACTTCATTGGGTCTGTGGCCGAAATCACGATTGGAAAAGCAAGCCGAGGCAACCCAGCTGAAGCAAAGTTTACCGACCATTATTCACAGCCTCATTTTGTGTTAGTAGAACCTTTCGAAGATGAAGAGTTGTTCGCACAGGGAGAGCGCGTCATTTTAGTTCAGAAAAAACAACACAGCTGGTTAGCAACCCGTTACCTATAACCTAAAAGAGATAAAAGTATGGATACAATTCAACCATCTAGCTTGCCGTCAATACTCTTTATTGCCGGTGCTATTGTTGTAGGGCTTATCGTTATTGGCCTTATCTTTGCCAAACTTTACACCCGCGCGACGAAAGAAACAGCGTTCGTAAGAACCGGTTTAGGCGGTGAAAAAGTCATTAAGGACGGTGGCGCTATCGTGCTTCCTGTCGTTCACGAAATAATTCCAGTAAATATGAACACCCTTCGTATAGAAGTGGAAAAAATTCAAAAAGACGCGCTTATTACCAAAGATCGCATGCGTGTTGATGTTAAGGCAGACTTCTATTTACGCGTTGCCCCCAATGCCAATGGCATATCAATGGCTGCGCAAACGCTAGGAACGCGCACCACTCGCGCTGAAGAAGTTAAAAAGCTAATGGAGTCTAAGTTACAGTTGGCATACTACGTGCCGTAGCTGCTGAAATGAGCATGACCGAAATGCATGAGCAGCGTGCTGACTTTGTACAAAAAGTTCAGCAAAGCGTGGCTAACGATCTTGAAAAGAACGGTCTTGAGTTAGAATCGGTGAGCTTGACTGGTTTTGACCAAACCGACCTCAGTTTTTCAATGAGAACAACGCTTTCGATGCAGAGGGGCGTGCACGCTTAACGAAGATCATTGAAGAAAAACGCAAAGAAACCAACGATATTCAACAAGAAAACCGCATTTTCATTGAACAGCGTAATTTGGCTGCTGAGAAACAATCACTAGAGGTGAAACGAGACGAAGAAGAAGCTCGCTTAGCCCAAGAGCAAATTCTAGCCTTTAAACGTCAGGAACAAAAAGCAGAAATTGCTAAGCAGCGCGAAATGAAAGAACGGGAAGAGCGCGAAGCAGAGATCGCTAAAAACCGTGCTATCGAGGCTGCGGAAATTGAAAAATCACGGGAAATTGAAACCCAAGAAATTGCTAAGCGTCAGGCATTAGAGCAAGCGCGCATTCGTCAGCAGCAAGAAGTTGAGGTTTCTGAGCAAATTAAACAAATTGCCGTTGCGACAAAATCTGAGGAAGAGTCGGCCGCGCGTGCTAAAGCTGCTGAAGCGGAAAAGGCTAAAGTGGAAAAAGTGGAAGCAGTAACCACAGCGAAAATGGTGGCAGAAGCTGAGCGTAAGAAACAAATTGAAGTTATAGACGCGCGCAAAGAGGCAGAGCGTGAGGCTGTGGGCATTACCGTAGAAGCACAAGCTAAGAAAGAAGCAGCTGAAAACTCTGCTGCCGCCATTCTTACGGAAGCTAAGGCCGCTGCCGATGCAAAAATGCTTCAGGCTGAAGCTGATGAGAAAGTGCTTGCTGTTGAAGCACAAGGTAAACAAGCGCTTTATGAGGCTGAAAATACGCTTAAGACCGAGCAAATTGAGCTGCAAAAAGCCCTTGCCATGCTCAAAATATTGCCTGAGCTTGTGGCACACGCCGTTAAACCACTTGAAAACATAGAAGGTATTAAAATTCTTCAAGGCTACGGCCAAGGGAGTGGCGTGAAAGGCGATCACACCGTTGCTACTGCTGGTAGTGGTTTAGCTGAACAAGTAACGCAAGCCGCACTAAGCTATCGTGCTAACGCCCCACTGGTAGACTCTATGTTGCGTGAAGTGGGCTTGGTCGATGCGGAAAAAGGCACATTAGATGATTTGGTAACAGGCAACAGCGACATACTGACCAAGGCCAATGCCGTAAAACCTAAACCTATTGTGGCAGCACCAGAAAACCTAAATGGTAATAAAGCGTCGGAAGAGCTTCCAGCTGATTAATGCTCATTGAGCTAGTATTTAGCTAGCTAATACGACACAACATCCTAAGCCCTGTAATTCAACAGGGCTTTTTGTTTTCACTTAATTTATCAACTAATACTCTTAACCGAAGTGGCAAGATTTTGCTTCCCGGGATACAGCGCCTACGGTATGGCTAAAGGAGCCATAGAGGTAATGAGTCGTTACCTGGCTGCAGAGTTAGGAGCCCGTAAAATTAGAGTAAACACCCTGGCTCCAGGTGCCATTGAGACTGACTTTAGCGGTGGCTATGTTCGCGATAATAGCGAAGTCAATAATGCTATAGCCTCTCAGACCGCTTTAGGCCGCGTTGGCCAACCCGAAGATATAGGTGGCGTTATGGCAGCGCTATTAAGTAATGATAGTTATTGGATTAACGGCCAAAGGATTGAGGCATCTGGTGGTATGAAGTTGTAACACCATAAGCATGATGGCGTTGATGTCAGCTTTCACTTATTAACGAAAATAGCTTAAACGCCTTTGTAACCTTTCAAGCTGCAAAGGCGTATCATAAGGAGTAACATACACAGGCAAAGTTGTATTCTCTGCGCTTAAACATTAGGTTTGCACGTGAGGATATTGTTAAGCCTTGAAAATATTATCTGAGATTTAGATATTTTTAAGGAAGAAAGTCGAGGATAAGTGCTATGAAGTCGCTACCCGAAGAACCAGAGAAACCATTAAGAGACGATTGTTGCGGCGGAGGTTCGTGTTGCCCATGTATTTGGGACGTATACTACGAAAAGCTTGCTAAGTGGAAAGAAGCAAAGCGAGAATTTGACGAGTTAGCGAATAATGAGTCATCAGACACAAGGTCTCCAGACTAGCGGTCCGTACTCGTATTTAAAAATGCCCTGTTCGCTATTTCCTACTATTGAACAGCCCTCGAACGAGCTATCCTGCCTTAGAACTTGCCTAATTTAAACCGCCGCATGAGCGTTCGACAGTTCCATTTTTTAAACTTCTCATTTACAAATTTCTATTCTACTGCTATTTTATCTTAATCGATTAAGATTTCGATTTTCTGTGAGTCTCAACCAAATTTGGTCAGTCAATAGCAGAAGATTAAGAATTAAGCTAAACCCGTTACATGGTTAATTTTGAATCTGCCAGACTGGTAGTGCTTAATTCGTAGTAATGTGTGCTCGCGATACGTAAGAGAAGTACGAGCAAGCGCATGCTGAATTTTGGAGAGTTATCATGTCTATACGCAATGGCGTTCAACTAATCACCTATGCAGACCGACTAGGCGATGGCAACATCGAGAGTCTAACAAGCATACTTCAGGGCCCGTTAGGTGGCCTGTTTACGGGTGTTCACATCCTTCCTTTTTACTATCCTTACGATGGTGAAGACGCGGGTTTCGATCCTATCGATCATACCTTGGTCGATGAGCGCTTGGGCGATTGGGATAACGTTAAAAAGCTTGGCGAATCGGTAGATATCATGGCCGACCTCATTGTTAACCATATGTCGGGGCAAAGTGAAGCGTTCAAAGACGTGCTGAAAAACGGGCGCGAATCGAGTTATTGGCCGCTGTTCTTAACCAAGGAAGATATTTTTAAGGGCAACGCTCAAACGCAAATTGACGAACAAATAGCACAAGTGTTCCGCCCTCGACCCACACCGTTTTTCAGCGATTACGAGGTGGGCACAGAGACTGGTAACCCTGAAACCGTGCCGTTCTGGACAACTTTTACCTCTAATCAAATTGATATTGATGTGGAGTCACAGTTAGGCAAAGACTACCTATCTTCTATTCTTCAGTCGTTTACTGAAAGTAATGTTGATCTTATTCGCTTAGATGCGGCGGGCTATGCAATTAAACGCGCGGGTTCGAACTGCTTTATGCTTGAAGAAACCTTCGAATTTATCGAAGAATTATCAAACCGCGCACGTGGTATGGGCATGCAGTGTTTGGTCGAAATACACAGTCACTATCAAACTCAAATTGATATTGCTGCGCGTTGCGACAGTGTTTACGACTTCGCTTTACCTCCGCTTGTACTACACACCTTGTTCTCTAAAAATGCAGAGGCATTGGCATACTGGCTTTCAATTTCGCCACGTAACTGCTTTACCGTGCTAGATACTCACGATGGCATCGGCATTGTTGACGTGGGCGCGAATGGTGACAAACCAGGCCTGCTTACCGCAGATGCGATTAATTCGCTCGTTGACCAAATACATGAAAATTCCAATGGCGAGTCTAAAAAAGCCACCGGTGCCGCTGCAAATAATGTAGACCTTTATCAGGTAAACTGCACATATTACGATGCGTTAGGTAAAGATGACTTCGCTTATTTGGTTGCACGCGCCATTCAATTTTTTAGCCCGGGTATCCCTCAAGTTTATTACGGTGGCTTGCTTGCTGTTGAAAACGACATGGCTTTACTTGCTAAAACCAATGTTGGTCGCGACATCAACCGCCCATACTTGTCTACTGCCATGGTAAAAGAAGCCGTTGAAAAGCCAGTGGTTAAAGGCTTGATGCAGCTTATTAGGCTAAGAAACGAAAGCGATGCTTTTAACGGTGTATTTGACGTGAGTTACATCAACAACGTATTCGTGCTTTCGTGGAAAAACGGCAACCATGCGGCGTCACTAAACGTGAACTTCAGCACCATGGATGCAACAATTCATACGGTGGATAATGGTGAAGAAAGCGTGTTGTCAATCAACACGCTACTTGCTTAAAGCGCAATCTTTAGCGATAGTTTAGCTACTTAGCGCTCAGCTATTCAGGAATTAACACGTGTCGTCAATGCGCTTAAACGCATTAGCGGCACGTAAACCTTGGATTAGCCATTACGATTTAAGTATTACAAGCCCCACCAGAAGAACTGGTATTGTTGTGAATTAACTCAGTACTCGTTTACCTAAACGACGTATTAGTTTGTGTTGGTGTTTTATCTGTAGTCGTCGTTATACGCCCTACCCCAGTCACATAGCTGACGTAAAGTTGGCTCTAGTGTTCGGCCTAAATCGGTCAGAGAATACTCTACACGAGGGGGCACTTCTGCATACACTTTCCTGTTTACCAACCCATCACGCTCTAACTCTCTTAACTGCTGTGTAAGCATTTTTTGAGTAACGCCTTGCAATCGTCTACGCAACTGACTGAAACGTAGCGTTTTATGGCAAAGGTGCCACAAAATAACCCCTTTCCATTTACCGCCTATTATCTCAAGGGATACTGCTACGCCACAAATGTATTGATTTGAGTCGTTCTTATTTTCTGCAGCATTGGGCGCATTATCTTGTTTCTGGCTTTTTAGGACGGCGTTATTATCAATGTCTGATGTCACATCACTTTCCTCTGCCACTACACTGTTCAAAGTTGCGGTCATACTACTCCCTCTTAGAGTAATTACGTTCATATTCACTACGTAAAAGGCATTATTATTAATGTCAGCATTGATGTCAGTGGTCTTTGTTAAAGCGACCAGTCGAACCAAGGGTTTACATCACGCCAATAGTATCTTTTAGGGTACTACCCTACTAAAAAGTGCATACTTGCGCAAAGTTTATATATTGTCACAATGGGTAGCGTAATCATTCGACTAACGGAGACAGGTATGACATCGTTTAAAGCTTTGCTTGTAGAAAAGCAGGAAGATAAATCCTTTACGCGTAAAGTAACGCAGCGTTCACTTGATGACTTGCCTGAAGGCACGCTACTCATTAAGGTGCATTATTCATCGCTTAACTACAAAGATGCACTGTCAGCCACCGGCAATCCAGGTGTGAGCAGAAACTTTCCTCATACCCCAGGAATTGATGCAGCAGGCACGGTGGTATCGTGTGGTGACAATCGCTTTAAAGAAGGAGACGAAGTTATTGTCACCGGATTTGACCTCGGCATGAACACCGCTGGAGGCTTTGGCGAATACATCAGAATTCCAAGTGAATGGGCGGTAGCTAAGCCAAATGGACTTACGTTGAGAGAGTCAATGATCATTGGTACCGCAGGTTTTACTGCAGGACTATCGGTACAAGGCTTGGTTGAACACGGCGTGACTCCTGACAAAGGCGATATTCTAGTCACTGGCGCTACAGGAGGCGTGGGCTCTGTCGCTGTTGCCCTATTGGCCAAAGCTGGCTTTTCGGTTGTGGCATGCACCGGAAAAAAAGAGCATGAGTCATTTTTAAAGACACTTGGCGCAAGCAAAGTGATAACTCGCGACGAACTATTAGAAAACAAAGAACGCCCCATGCTTAAAGAGCAATTCGCTGGCGCCGTTGATACAGTAGGCGGAGAGTATCTAGCACAGGCAATCAAAGCTACGCAATATGGCGGCGCGGTGACGTGCTGCGGTCTTACGGCTGCTGCAGATCTTAACGTGAGCGTATTTCCATTTATCTTGCGAGGCGTTTCATTGCTTGGAATCGACTCTGTGCAGTGCCCAATGCCTCCAAGATTGAGGTTGTGGGACAAGCTTGCTAGTGAATGGAAGCTAAACTGCCTTGATAACCTTACCGAGGAAGTGACCCTTGATGCGGTAAATGAAAAAATAGACGTAATCTTAAAAGGGCAGATTTCTGGCCGTACTTTGGTTAATGTTCAAGGCTAAGTACATAAAAAGAAGGCACCTTAATATGGTGCCTTCGGTTTATCTGACTCGCCCCGACGAGCAACTAGTTTCTGTCGTTACTCATTTTTTTAGACAAGTGAATGGTGCTGACCTGCTTTGCTCTTCGCGAGCGAACCTTAATATTCAGAATTTCTACAATAAACGAGAACGCCATCGCAAAATAAACATACCCCTTAGGTACATGAACATCAAAGCCTTCTGTTATTAAGGTAAAGCCCACTAAAATCAAAAACGATAAAGCCAGCATTTTGATGGTTGGGTTTGCATCCACAAAGTCGCCAATCGGCTTTGCAGCTACTAGCATCACTGCTACTGACGCAACAATAGCAATAACCATGATGCTCAAATGTTCAACTAACCCTACTGCTGTGATAACAGAGTCGAGAGAAAAGATAACATCGAGCACCGCAATTTGAACCAAAATTGAGAAAAAACCAGAAGCTGCTACTTCCGTAGTTGATGCTTCGGTCACCTCGAAACTGGCATGTATTTCGTGGGTTGATTTTGCAATAAGAAAGAGGCCGCCCAACACTAAAATAATGTCACGGCCAGATATTTCATTCCCAAAGAGGCTAAATAACGGATTAACTAAGCCCATTACCCAAGCCAAACTAAATAGCAATAACAGTCGCGAGCCCATGGCTAAACCAAGGCCTATTTGACGTGCTTTATTTCTTTGATGTTCAGGTAGCCTGCCCACCAATATTGAAATAAAGATTATGTTATCAATACCAAGCACTATCTCTAATGCCATTAAGGTGCCTAATGCCACCCAAGCTTCTGGACTCGCAAGCCATTCAAACATTTGCGCTATAAACCTTAGCCAAAACCACCTAATTTAGCGCATAATATTACGGAATATCATCTCAAGCACGCTTTCTTTAGAAGCCCTCTAGAACCAACTTACCGATAGCTCGCCCTTCTTCTAAAATTTTGTGCGCGTCGATTAAGTTAGCAGCGTTAATTTTACCTAAGTGTTTGCCAACGGTAGTTCTAATTTTGCCTTCGTCAATAAGCGATGCTACATGAGTAAGCAGACGGCCTTGCTCTGCCATATCGTCGGTTTCAAACATTGAGCGCGTAAACATGAACTCCCAATGAAGTGACAAGCTCTTCTGCTTTAGCTTGGCTACGTCAAGACTTTCTGGGTCGTCAATTAGCGCTAGTTTGCCCTTTGGCTTCATAACTTCAACAAAGCTTTCAATGTACTGGTGCGTATTATTTAAACTTGCGACATGAGTCACTTCACCAATGTTTAACGCCTTGATTTGCTCAGCCATAGGCTTGCTGTGATCCACTACGTAGTCGGCACCTAACTCCTGAACCCAGCTTTTTGAGCTTTCACGCGAGGCAGTGGCGATCACGGTAGCCCCCGTTAGTACTTTAAGCAATTGCAGCATAATAGAACCCACGCCACCAGCTGCGCCTACCACAAGCACAACCTCATCGCTCTTTTCACTTTGTTGCCTTAGAGCAAGATGATCAAACAACAATTCGTATGCTGTGATTGTGGTTAGAGGAAGTGCCGCAGCATCGCTGTCTGACAGAGACTTAGGCGCTTTACCGACAATACGTTCATCAACTAATTGAAACTCTGCGTTTGAGCCGGCTCTGGTAAGGTCGCCAGCGTAGTAAACCCTGTCACCAACTGCGAACTCGGTAACATCAGCGCCTATATCAACGATTTCACCTACTGCATCCCACCCCAGAATTTTGGGATCACCTCCATTAGGATTAACGCGATGACGAATTTTATAATCGACCGGGTTAACTGCTATCGCACTTATTTTTACAAGTAAATCTCGACCCGACGCGCTGGGCTTTTCGATGTCAATATCCACCAGTGCATTAGGCTCATTAATACCACGTGAGTGGGTATAACCAATAGCTTTCATCATTTGTCTCTCCTTTGAGTAATATCATCATCATACTCTTGATTAAATTTGGATAAACAGCACAATAAAAGAAACATTATCAAATAGTTTTTGAAAGCCATGTTACTCGACGACTTGAATGTAGTAATAAAAGTTGCTGAATTTAGAAACATTACTGCAGCAGCGACACATTTGAATATGCGTACAGCAACCGCAAGTGCTGCGGTCAAACGCGTAGAACAGGCCCTTGGTGCCGAATTATTTGTTCGTACTACACGCTCACTACGTCTGTCGTCTGCGGGTGAAAGGTTTTTGCCAACGTGCCAAGAAGCCATGTCAATGCTGGCTAATGCCAAGCAGAACTTAAAGGGTGATACAGGCGTGATTGAGGGCGAGCTTAGGTTAGGTTTATCGTCTGATTTAGGCCGAAATGTGATTGCGCCTTGGCTAGATGACTTTATGGATTTGCATGACAAAATAACCGTAAAGCTCAACCTGAGTGACAGCAACATTGACTTTTATCGCGATCCCGTCGATTTAGCGCTAAGGTACGGTACTCCAACCGATGCGAATGTATACGGTTTCAAAATTTGTGATGTACCAAGTTTACTTGTTGCCTCCCCTTCTTATATCAGCTCTCATGGTGCCCCTGAAAAATTTGAAGACTTGCAAACACACAACGGGCTTTTTTACCAACTACACGACAAGGTATATAACGAATGGGAGTTTTTTCACAAAGGGACACCGCTGAAGATAAAAATGCGAGGCAACAGAACCGCAAACGACGGAGAAATAGTAAAGCGTTGGGCCGTCGCGGGTAAAGGTATTGCTGTTAAATCTGGCTTAGATGCGTGCGACGACATTTTAAAGGGTCGACTTGTAACCTTGTTACCCGAATATCAACCTAAACCGAAACAGCTTTGGCTGATTTGCCCTAGCCGCCAATCTATTACTCCAGCAGTAAGACTATTCAGAGATATGCTGAAAGAGCGCTGCGCTGAATGTTTAGCGCAGCTAGCCGCATTCAGCGTATCAAAATATCAAAAATAGACGAGTATCTGTGCATTTACTTTTGAATACTTTGATTTAGCTGTGCGTAAGCTTCCTCAAAACCTGTCAACGATATGGGTAAGGTAACTTGCTGGTTTTCAGATTTTTGAAACGCTATTAGCATAGTCTGTCCATTGTGCATTTGTTTCAAAAGTTCATTGTCGATTTTCACTATACTTTGGCAAGACTTCTCGTCACAGCCTGAGAATGGCACTTGTATGGATGCAAAATCGTCGATTTTTACTCCTACACCATTTTTTGTGAGTGTATTTTTTGGAAGCTTTATTTTCAATACTGGAAAATCTTGCGAATAGGAGTAGTCAACGTTGACGCCCAATAGCACTTTTTTTGCTTCTTTGTCTTTGGCAACGAGCTGGCTAAGCGTACACACAGACGAATCATTACATAGCAAACTCCAACTACCAAAGTCACTTGTCGTTACAGCCCATGAAAAAAACGATGCAAGTACTAAACTAACTGCTACTAAATATTTCACTTTCACCTCTTAGCAAAACGGGGAGCGCACGCTCCCCCTCTTTTATGACAACTTTATTGCTTCCGCTTTCTTATAACAAGCGTAGCAAACATTGCACTTAGCATTAGAAATAGAGTATTGGGTGTTGGCACAGATACAGGATCAGGTACAAACACAGTAACGGCATTCTGGTTCATATTAACAACGCCAGAACCATCGAAAGTGAGGCCGGTTACAAATGCGTCCGGCGTAGGCTCGAGCATATTCGAAACATCAATTCCCATAATTCTGAAGCGGTCAACTGGGGTATTGAAGTCGTACTCCTCACCACCAGTGATATCTGTGCCTGTATCGAACCAATCCATCAGAACATTGTCCCAAAGAAATAGGTCAAACATGTTGTCGTCGTAACCTTCAGGCAAAAGTACTGACGCGATGTTTGGACCACTATTTACAATATAGTCATAGCCTACTGCCACATCTGGGTCGATGAACACAAGTTCATCTGGATCATCGATAGAGAATTCAAATTCATAGTCTGTCGGTGTTTCTGGATTAACAATAGGCAATATAGGGTTTTCTGGAGTATCACCCGGTAGTACGCCATCGCGAATAGCAAACTTCCAAATACCAGGCGTGCCCGTGTTGCTGTTACTTTCGTCTATATCAGCGATAGCGGCGGTTTGAGACCCCGGCACAGTGAAAAAGTTTTCCCCATCTCCGGCGTCATAACCCGCTTGTGCTGGAACGCCGTCTGACGCACTACCTGAAGTCCAACCGATATCTTCATATCTAAACTCAACGTCAAAATTTCCCGCACCTGTGTCTTCCCGATCAATTAACACTAATTGGAACGTGTTTGTAGGGTTACTGTTTTGACTGTAGTAACCAACATCGTTCCATGTCACTACCAGCGTGTTTTCATTCGGTGAACCGATAAACACGTCGCCACACTCTGCACAGCGCGTATCTACATCGCCCCAAAATGGCGCGATCATTGGCTGGTTGCTTATGGGGAAGGGTCTTGGCGTAAAAGAGCTCACAGTGCCATTGAAGGTAATATTACCGTTATTGTTAATGAAGAATCTATCGTATGAAGTACCAAAGAAATTTACGCCACTATCGAAGGCAAGCGATTCAAATGCGTCAAATACGATAGCGCCCGATGAACCGTCGTCGTTACCATTCATCGCTAAGTTACCAAATCCACTTTCAGTAGAGCCTTCCCAGCCGGAAAGGAGCACTGAAGCATTGGCTGTGGTGCTTGAGATTGAGAATGCTAGCGCTGCGCTCGCCAGCAGGGATAATGAAAAACGCGAAGACTTTTTCATGTATACGTCCTTGTAGTTTATGTTAATAAGAATTTCATTATTTAGCAGACCCGATTTAGCAAAGTGTAAGCCAAATCTAAAATAGCTTTTAAATACAGAAGCTTAAAAAATAAATAATGAATTAGTTTAATATAATGTAAAAAAACCTGACATCCTTGTCTTTAGATTCTCAGACGTACTATCGCTTGTATTCAGCAGGTATGCCTTTGCCTGGTGTGCTCATTTTAATAAACTCGCGTAGGTCTTGGTTGGACTGTTTTAAGTCGTCGCGACGCAGATACATCATGTGGCCACTGCGATATCCCTTAAAGCTCAAACGGTCTTTTAAATTGCCACTTTGATCGAGCTGCCACATCGTATACTTTGCATCAAAGTAGTTCGTTGCGCCGTCGTAATAGCCAGCTTGAATCATCACATTCAGATACGGGTTTTGCGCCATGGCCAATCGCAAGTTCTCACCGGTTTGATTATTGCTTCTATCCCATGGGTGCACGTTTCCAAACATGTTGTACTTAATATCAGTTTTGTAGTTTAACTCTTCACGCAAATAGTAATTAATAGCGGGCGTGAACGAATGAAGCCATGATGTTAGCTCAGCCCAATAGTCAGGGCGGTCGCCGCTTTGCTTAGCATCTATACCCAAATAGCGGCTGTCTAAACGACCTAGCGTCTTCCCTTCCTCGCGCAGTAAGTCTTTCCAGAAAAATGCAGTGCTCACGTCTAAGTTGTTTTGCGCAATAGACGCTTCACTTAACCCAGAATAGCGCGCCATTTGCTTTAACACATCGTGCTTTTCCGATTCACCAATGAAGCCACCTTTGGCCAGAGCAGGAATAAGCGTATTGATGGTGAAGTCTTCAACTTCAGGCAATAGCTCAGTAAGATCTTTGTTTTGCAACGCGGGGTCAAGCTTATTGTGATACCACGCCGCGGCAGCAAAATAAGGCAGTCGATTAGCGGCTTTTACCGGCCCGTTGCGCTCTATACCAATATCGGTTGGCGATACAAGCACTACGCCGTTTAAGTACATCCATTGGCGATTTTGAAGCTCTAATGCTAATCCTGACACGCGCGTCGTGCCGTAACTTTCACCGATAAGATATTTAGGTGAACGCCAGCGATTATTACGCGTTACAAAAGTATTCACCCAATCTGCCAAATAGCTAATATCGGCGTTTACACCAAAGAACATTTTCTGCTGTTCATCTTGCGATGGCATGCTGCCGTCAGCTTTAGGCAGCACACGGCTGTACCCTGTATTCACTGGGTTAACAAACACAATGTCTGCCACATCTAAAATGGAGTAAGGATTGGTTTGAACACCATAGGGCTGAACTGGATAGCCTTCATCGTCAATATTAAGAATACGAGGGCCTGTGTAGGCTACATGCATCCACACTGACGCAGAGCCTGGACCACCGTTAAAAGAAATAATAAGCGGGCGCTCAGTATTCTCTTTTACGTCAGTGCGCTGATAGTAAGTGTAAAACAAAGTGGCAACCGCTTCGTCTTTACTGTTCCAAACCGGTTGAGTACCCGTGGTAGCACTGTACTTTACGCGCTTGCCTAGGATTTTAGTTTCGTGCTCTGTCACTACACTGCTATCAATTTTTATTGAACGAGCATGGGCAGATGCGCTTTCTTCTTGCGCTGAAGCACTGGTAGTTAAGCTTACAAAAGCAATTAAGGCTGCCGTTAACCATGCCAGGGTCGCGTGCGATTGCGCTTTGTGTTTATTTTTACCCAGACTTAATAATACGGGCGATGTATTTCTAACTAAGGATTGAATATTCATCATTATTATCTTTGAGTGTCGTTAATTTTATCTTTTTTGTGTTGTCTTTGTATTGCACGCTTTACTATATCGCTGTTCACATGACAGCTTAGCAATGAACGACAAAACGACCAATTTCTTCGATACATTTCTGTAACACGGTTAAGCCTTTCAAATATTCTCAGGGCCATTGATTTTTATGTGTGTAATGAGTTCAGGGAAAAACGTTAAGAATCTCGCTTCAATCTCGTCTCTGTTCGTATTAATATCATCCACAGCAAGATGAAACGTGTTGGGGAAACGAATACGTTTAGCAACCACAGCAATCGCCTTAGCAATGCCCTCTTCCTTAGCATAATCTTCAAACCAGTCATGGGTTATCATATGCCCAACACTGTGCTGCATCGTTCTTGGCATAGTGGGCAATCGCTGTTCTAACAATGCGAAACTCTGTTCCCTGAAGTCGTCAAAACCCTGTGCTGTAAACGACGCCCAATGTTTAATTAGCAAGTGATCGAAGTAGATATCCAGCGCCACAGGTGCAAAGCGCCGACGACTTTTATGAAATAACGCCTTTGCTGCTAAGACGCTGGTATGACTGTCGGTGAACCTATCCACTTCATAGTGGTTTTTAAGACCTAGCTGTACCGCTTGTCCAAACTCTTTAATATCAACACCCCGCCTGAAGTCACCGAGTAAGTTACCGAATTGAGAATCGGCAGTTGGTCGGGCTAAGAAAAGATGGGCAAGATAATTCATTTTGTAATTTATTGGCCTCTATTTTAAGTTGTAAGGGCTTGTTGGTATCAAGTAAAATTGCGGTCCAATTCAGATACGCTAAATTTGTACTTTTATAAACCGAACTGCCGAAACTAGCGTTGGCAGCAGCCAAATTCAAATGTAACTGAAAAACCATAGCACTTAAAATTGAGTTTCAACATGTCTGTAATATCCACTTCTGAAGTCACGTCTCTACTTTCACCAATCAATGCCTTTTTACATTGCGAGACGCCTCAGTCATGGATAGACGAAGCGCAGAAAGAGGAAAACCTTCGCGTTATCCTTACTGACCACCTAATTTGCGAGCTTAAAGCAGCTCAGTCTGCTATGTACCTACTTCGCCGCTATGTGGCCGATGAAGAAACCAGTAAGGTATTGCTGGGCTGGTTGAAACCTTACGAAGACTTCACTTACCGCCACGAAGGCGATTGGCAATCGCTTAATACTAAGCACCTTTCCAAAAATGTATTTAACACAGAAGGGCTAGACACTTTTAAAAAAGACATGCTTGATAAAATGGTCATGCTAATTAAAGAAGAGCTTCATCATTTTTACCAAGTACTAGAAATTATGCACGAGTTGGGGTTTGAATATAAGTCGGTAACATCCAGTCGTTACGCCAATGGCTTATTGCGTCACGTACGCACTTACGAACCTGAAAAGCTTGTCGACAAGCTCATTTGTGGTGCCTACATTGAAGCGCGCTCCTGTGAACGCTTTGCCAAACTTGCGCCGTATGTTTCCGAAGATTTAGGCAAGTTCTATGTGTCGCTGTTGCGCTCTGAGGCCAGACACTTTGAAGACTACCTAACGCTGGCTGGGCAAATCGCTAAAACTGATATTTCAGAGCGCGTTGCCCACTTCGGAAACGTTGAAAGATCATTGATTGAAAGCGACGATGACGAATTGCGTTTCCACTCAGGCGCACCACGCTAAAGTTAACGCTTTGCATCCGTTTATAAATTAATCAATTTATGTTGACGGCTTAGTCATTCTGCTGCACACTCAATTTGTAAACATATTGTTAACGGCAGTGTTTAGCGCTTTGCGCTGTGTTTGTGTTTCCTTGGTTTTACGGTTAGTCCGTGTGTTCTCCCTGCCTCACAACAATATTTTTTAAAATAATAACGTTGGTGAACAAGGCAGGACTTTATGATTTTAAATCATTTAATTGGTATTTACACTCATCCAAAAGAAGAGTGGCAAACCATTGATACCAAACACGAAACCTATTTTTACGCGCTTACCCATATCGCTTTTATATCTCTCATTCCATCACTCGTGGCCTATTATTCCAGTGCCCATACTGGCTGGAGTATCGGCGCAGGTGACATAATTCGCCTTAGCGAAAATACCGCAATTATGATGGGTATAGGCATGTATTTTGGCTTAATTGCAGGCGTGGTCGCATTGGCCGTACTTATTCATGAGTTGGCTAAAGCGTTTGATGCGACGCCAACTTATACGCAGTCGCTGGAACTTGCGGCCTACACGGCTACACCGTTGTTTATGGTGGGCTTCGCAGGTCTTTACCCAGAACTCTGGGTAGTGATGACGGCGCTGTTAGTCGGTATTAGCTATTCGGTATACCTGCTCTACTCTGGCGTGCCAATTTTGATGCATATGCCAGAAGATAAAGGGTTCATTTACTCAAGCTCGGTAGTGACATGTGGGCTAGTATTGCTCGTTATTCTAATGACAGGTTCAGTTTTGGTGTGGGGACTGTCCGGCGGACCAGTATTTGTTCACTAGCCTCTTTCATTGAAATAAAGCATTAAAAAAGCCGCTTTAAAAAGCGGCTTTTTGTTATATCAAAGAGCGTCTTACATTAATCAGCGGCATCAATATTATGCACATCAAGATTGCTAAGCTCTGCTTGTACCACTGGCGCTTTTCTTGACGCTTCACCGCGCGACATATCAATTCGCTCAAGGTACTCTTGGTCGATATCCGCAGTAATATAGTTCCCATCAAAAACAGACGTTTCAAAACGCTGAATGGTTTCGTTCTCTTCGCGAACGGCATCCACCAAGTCAGAAATGTCTTGGAAGATAAGGCCATCTGCTTGGATAAGCTCTGCAATTTGATCGATTTCACGACCATAAGCAATCAGTTCGTTTGCCGATGGCATATCAATACCATACACATTTGGGAAACGAATTTCTGGAGCAGCTGACGCAAAGTATACTTTCTTCGCACCTGACTCACGCGCCATCTCAATGATTTGACCCGATGTAGTACCGCGCACGATAGAGTCATCGACAAGCAGTACACTCTTATCTTTAAACTCAGATGAGATTGCGTTTAGCTTACGGCGTACTGATTTTTTACGCATGGTTTGGCCAGGCATAATGAAAGTACGGCCAATGTAGCGATTTTTAACAAAGCCTTGGCGATATGGCAAATCCAGTGTGTTCGCGATTTGAAGCGCCACATCCATCGACGTTTCAGGAATAGGAATAACCACGTCGATATCCAGATCTGCCCATTCGCGCTTAATTTTTTCACCTAGCTTACGGCCCATGTTTACACGCGATGCATAAACTGAAATGCCATCTATAAAGCTATCTGGGCGAGCAAAGTAAACAAACTCGAAGATACACGGAGAGGTTACTGGTTTTTCGGCACACTGTCTGGTGTGCAGTTGACCTTCTTCGGTAATGAATACCGCTTCACCTGGCATTACATCGCGCACAAACTGGAAGCCAACAGCATCAAGCGCAACGCTTTCAGATGCCACCATCCATTCCTCACCCAGCTCGCTCATACGCTTACCGAGTGCTAGAGGACGAATACCGTGCGGGTCGCGAAACGCTACAATACCTTGGCCGATGATCGCCGCAACGACTGCGTAGGCACCACGAATTTTCTTATGAACTTTCGTTACCACTTCAAAAATGTGTTCGGCACTTACGCTTAAACCTGCTACCTGCTGCAGTTCATGCGCAAGAATGTTAAGCAATAATTCTGAATCTGAGGTGGTGTTGATGTGGCGGCGTGCAATGCGGAATACTTCTTCCTGTAGCTCATGGGCGTTGGTGAGGTTGCCGTTATGAGCAAAGGCAATACCAAACGGCGAGTTCACATAAAACGGTTGCGCCTCTGCAGAGCTTGATGTACCCGCGGTAGGATAGCGAACATGGCCAATACCCATGTTGCCAGAGAGCCTCTTCATATGACGCGTATGGAAAACATCTCGAACCAAACCATTTGCCTTACGCAAATTAAACATATTTTGGTCGATAGTCATTATGCCTGCGGCATCCTGTCCACGGTGTTGAATAACCGTTAGACCGTCGTACAGTGACTGAGCTACGGGCGTTTTACCAACTATTCCGACTATACCACACATGTGCGTTACCTATTTCAAGCGGGATTTAAGAAACTGGAGGAGTCTTTCACATAGCTGAAAAACCACTCAATGATGACACCAAACTCTGGAATGAGTACCGATGCTTGCCACCAATCTGAGGAAGCTGCACCAGTAAAGGTATCCATAAAAAAGAGCAATGCGCTAACTATAAGCACGCCACGCAGTGCGCCAAAAACTATACCGAGGGCCCTATCTGTTCCAGACAGCCCAGTTGCCTGAACCAATTGGCTAATCACGTAATTGATCATGCCGCCAAGAATGAGCGTGGTGACAAACAATGCTGCAATTGCAGCACCGTTTTTTAAGTAAGGATCGTCAATGGCTGTGAAGTAAACGGCGAGGTCAGCGTAGAAGTTGCTTGAAATAAAGAGTGCAGCAAACCATACCACTAACGAGATGGCTTCTTTAACAAACCCTCTGATCAGGCTTATTAAGGTAGATACCGCAATGATACCCAGTATGGAAAAGTCTACCCAGTTCATCGTCTCTTTATTGCGTTGATGTTGCTTTTTATCGTAAAGCAACGAGCCTTTGGCGAGATGGCGCGCATTCTAACAGAAGATAAAAATATTGCTAGTCTGTAATACCAATCCCTGTTGCTCTGTCCGTGCTTAATTCGACAAGCACCAGGAACAATGCGCACTATTCAACTTTGAACGTAGTGACCTTACCTTTAAGACTCGTGAGTTCCTTTAAGTGAGGTAGTGCCGATTCCAGTTTTTTCTTGTCTAAATCTGGGCCAACGAAAACTTTATTAAGCGGGCCAGAACTGGTTTGAATTTTGCGACTAAACGCACGATACCCAGCCTTTTCCAGTTTCGTCAGCAGTGCCTTCACGTTTTTCTCGTGTCGGAAGCTGCCAAGTTGAATAACCCAACCAGCGTCATCGTCTGCGGCACTTTTTGTATTAACCACCGTTTGGCTTGCTAGATTGTCCTCTTCTTCAAAGGTTTTCACCGCTGGCGCTTTTGCGGTAGTGGCTTCACCTGCACGACCACTTTCCCCTGCGCCAGAAGAATCCAGATCATCATCTAATGCCGTTTCATCTTGAATTTCAACCGCTGGCACCGCAGCTTTCGCCACGCGCTCTGATGGAAAAGATTCTGGCTCTACGATGGGCTTTTTAGGCGGATTAGCAGGAACAGAGACAAAAGGTTCTCTGTTTGTTTGCTTTTTGCCATCAAGAAAGTCTGGTAAAAAGATTACCGCTAGGGCGACAACAATAATTGTCCCCACCAGTCTATTCTTTAACGCCGATGTCACTGTGCTCTCCTGCTTGAATACACGGTTTTACTCTACAATGCGCGTGTTAGTTTTGCTCAGCAAGCACGTCTGCTACGGTAACAAAAGAACCAAAAACGAGAATAAGTTCGCCAGTTTGATAATCTGCAAGCGCGCGCTGATATGCCGAGGTCACGTCCTGAAACGTGTCTATATTCTCTATGGTTGTGCCGGCATTAACAAGTGCATTTTCAAGTACTTCTGCCTTGCAGCCCCGAGGACCACTCGTTGACGCTACGTACCACTTGGCATTAAGTGTCGCCAGTGGCGCTAAGGTCTCTGCAATAGACTTATCTTTTAGCATGCCCACCACAACGCGCATTTGGCTTACATCGTAACGGTTTAGCCAATCTTGCATAGCTGTCGTCGCTTGTGGATTATGGGCAACGTCTACAACTACTAACGGGGAATCACTGATAGTCTGCTGGCGCCCCGGCATGGTGGTGTTCTCAATAATATCTCTTACCACGCTTTCTTCGGGCAGCAAATCTAGTAGCTCCAGCGCGGCCAACGCTGTACTCGCATTTTGAAGTGGAATTTTAGGATAAGGTAGCGACGTATAACTATTGCTCTTCCCTTTCCAGCTCCACTCACTGTAATCACTTGCTACCACTGTTTCGAAATCTTGTGTAGCCCAACGTACGTTAGCTTGTAGCTCGTTAGCCACATCGTAAAGCGATGATGGAGGAAACAGCTCACCAACTACTGCATTGCCGCTTTTGCGCATAATGCCCGCTTTTTCCCGAGCAATTTTTTCGCGGGTATTACCAAGCCAATCTTGATGGTCAAGATCGATAGTCGTAATAACAGCCAGATTGGGGTCAATAATGTTGGTGGCATCCAAACGTCCGCCTAGGCCTACTTCAAGAATGACCACATCAACAGCCCATGACTGCATCATTTTCATGGCAGCCAGTGTACCGAACTCAAAGTAAGTTAGAGTAATAGGTTCGCCACCCGTGTCTTTTCGCGCGCTTTCAACAAACTCAAATGCATTTACAAATTCATCGGCAGGCGGTAATTCGCCGTTGTAACGCACGCGTTCACGATAGTCGGTTAAATGGGGTGAACTGTATACCGCAACACTTTTGCCTTGCGAAAGCATGGCCTGCTCAAGTAAGCGGCACGTTGTGCCTTTACCGTTTGTGCCTGCAACAGTAATAACCAAAGACTGGCTAAGTGAAAGTGCCATGGCATTGGCCACTTCTTTCACTCTGTCTAGCCCCATATCGATGGCGCTAGGATGAATAGATTCTAGGTAGGATAACCACTGGCTCAGGCTTTTTTGCGAAGATGAAGACGCTGAAGCGTTTTCTGCGTGTGGCGCTGAGCCAGTATTTAAATTGTTTTCGTTATTCACTAATTCTTATAATGCAACTTAACCAACAGGCTGTGTAATCTATCACGCATATCTCTGCGGTCAACAATCATATCAATTGCACCTTTCTCAACAAGGAACTCACTGCGTTGGAAACCTTCAGGCAGCTTTTCTCTTACTGTTTGTTCGATTACGCGAGGACCCGCAAAGCCGATTAGCGCTTTTGGCTCGGCTACGTTTACGTCACCAAGCATCGCCAAACTTGCAGATACACCACCCATTGTAGGGTCTGTAAGTACACTAATATAAGGCAGGCCTTTCTTACTCATTTTAGCAAGCGCTGCAGATGTTTTAGCCATTTGCATTAGCGACATCAGTGCTTCTTGCATACGCGCACCGCCACTAGCACTAAAGCAAATAAGCGGCATATCGTTTTCTAAGCATGCATTAACAGCAGCAACGAAGCGAGCACCTACAACCGATGCCATTGAGCCGCCCATAAACGCAAACTCAAAACACGCAACCACTACCGGCATACCTTTTAGCTTGCCCTGCATTACCACTAGCGCGTCTTTCTCGTTCGTTGCCTTTTGTGCAGCAACGATACGGTCTTTATAGCGCTTAGAGTCTTTAAACTTAAGTACGTCTTGCGGCTCGTGCTCTGCACCTAACTCAACGCGATCGCCATCATCTAGGAACGCATCGATACGGCGGCGTGCCGTAATACGCATGTGATGGTCACATTTAGGGCAAACTTCCTGAAGTTTTTCCAGTTCGCTCTTATACAGCACTGCTTGGCATGAACCACACTTCGTCCAGATACCTTCTGGTACGTTACCTTTGGTTGATGTTTGCGTGCGAGGAAGAATTTTTTGAATCCAGCTCATGGAAATTGAATCCTTTGTTTTTTGTTTGCCGACCATGACGATTGATGTTTGTTCATACTTGTGGTCAACAACACATTAATTTTTTAAGTTTCATACTGTATTACAAAGAAAAAATACGTAACACAATAGAACAGCTACCTAATATAGCGCGCTATTAGACCACAATACAACGAAATGGAAAAAACAAAACTGGTCTTAGAAGTTGGCAAGGGATGATTTGAAGATACACGCTTCAATACAACCTGAGTTAACTGCTTGCCGATGTGCAGCTAACTCAGATTGAAAAATTTAAAGGCGAAGGTAGATAGATTAGGCTTCTGGAAGGAATAGTGGTCCTAAAGGCGGCTTAGGTAAACCATGCTCGTCAGGGTATGTGACGTCAACCAAGTACAACCCATTTGGCTTCGCCGTGGCTGCAGATTTGCTTCTGTCTTTCAGGCTTAACAAGTGAGCTATCCAATTTACATCTTGCTCCCCTGCCCCAATCTCAACAAGCGCGCCCGTGATATTGCGAACCATATGATGCAAGAATGCATTGGCGCGAATATCGATAATAACGTATCGCCCTTGGCGATATACGCTTACGTCAGTAACGTTGCGAAATGGTGTTTTACTTTGGCACAACGCTGCGCGAAAAGAGGTAAAATCTTGTTCGCCTAGCAAGGCTTGTGCGGCAACATGCATTTTTTTCTCGTCTAATTCGCGGTGGATATGGGTAACCCCTGAATGGAGAATAGCAGGACGCATTTTCGCATTATGAATAACGTAACGATAGCGGCGATGGGTAGCAGAAAAACGTGCATGGAAGTCATCGCTGACGTTCTTTGCCCAGGTAACAGCAACAGAGTTAGGCAGATTCGCATTTACGCCGAGTGTCCAAGCGCGCTCTGAGCGTGGTGCATCACAGTTAAAGTGAACCACTTGCCCAGTAGCGTGTACACCAGCATCGGTACGTCCAGCGCACTGCACTTCAATGGGTTCGTTGGCTACTGTCGATAGTGCCTTTTCAAGATGTTCTTGAACACTTGGTACTTCACGCTGGCGTTGCCATCCGTATACAGCAGCACCGTCGTATTCAATCCCTAAGGCAATTCGCCCCATATCTGTATGACCTCGTTTCTGAAAAGGCGCTAAGTGTAGTCATGTCGCTTGCAACATGCAATGCCGCTAATACGCAAAACTCTTTTAGGTCATAGAAAATAAATGTACATCACCTAAAACAAAAACGGCCTGCGTATCTTGTAAATACACAGGCCGTTCATTATGTCTGGCGAACAATCTATTGTGTGCGTCCGCACAGATTATCTAGGCGATATTCGCTATAATCGCTGCAGCTTCCTGTTTTTGCTCTTCGCTACCCTCTTTCATTACTTCTTCAAGCAACTCTTTTGCAGCGTCCACATCGTCCATTTCAATATAAGCGCGAGCTAAGTCCAGGTTAGCGTTCTGCCCTGCGTCTTTATCTATATCAATCACCGTATCTTCATCAGATACACCTGTGAAGTCAGATAAACTTACATCAAGATCTAGTGCTTGGCTATCCGGGTCAATAGCGTCTGCATCATCGCCATCGTCCATTAAAGCCTCTACATCAAGGAAGTCTTCTGGTGGCGTTTGCGCGTCACTTTCACCATCGACATCACTAAGTAAGGCGGCAAGATCTAAATCAGGGTTATCGAGTTTAAGATCATCCTCTTGAGCCTTTTCAGTCTCAACGGATTGAGCCTCTTGTTCGTCCTCTTCAATTTCAGTTGGCGTGGCAATATCCAATTCCACATCATCTGGAATTTCAAGGTCGTCTAATGCAAGTTCCGAATCATCTTCTTCAAGGGCGAAAGTATCTTCGTCGTCTTCTTGCTCAGACTCAAAAGCACCATCTTCGTCTAGCTCAAAGGTTTCATCTTCTTCGTCTAGTTCAAACGTATCATCGCTTTCGTCGAATCCAAGGTTGTCGCCACTCCCTTCTAACTCGAATGTGGCTTCATCATCTTCCTGCTCAAGTTCGAAAGTATCTTCACTCTCTGCTGAAGATGCTTCTGGATCCTGACCGTCGTCATCACTTTCAATTTCACTGGTGTCGACATCACTTGTATCAACAATAGCGTCTGACTCAAGACTTTGAAGAAGCTCATCGAATTCCGCACTGTCAAGATCGTCAAGAATCTCGTTGTCGTCTACATGATCATCGTCACCGGAAGCAGACAACCAGTCGTCAAGGCCTGGAACATCGTCAAGTTCGTTAAAGTCTTCTTCGCTGTTCTTATCTGAATCGCTTTGGTTTAAATCAGTTTCTTCAGGCGAGCTCGATTCTTCAGCAGCAGTAGATTCTGATGATATTTCGTCACCTTCATCTTCACCGTCTACTACACCGTCAATTTCTTGCTCTAATTCAAAGCTTTCTACTTCGTCATACGCAGCGTTTAACAGGCTGTCGTCGTATTCATCACTGTCTTCTGCTGAAGCATCTTCCGCTGGCGCTGATGGCTTTTCCGTATCCATCTGACTGAACGAAGGAATATCATCCATCATCTGTCTTTCAAACGCTTCAATAGCGTCATCTAGTGGATCGTCTGACGTTTGCCCTGCCTTTTCTTCAACGTCTTCATCGACAGCGTCGAGCTCTGGCTCTACGCCTGTTTCTGGCTGTAGTTCTGCCTCGGCTTCCGTTTCTAGCTCTACTTCATCTTCCGAGTCGGTTTCAGGCTCAGCTTCGAATTCTAGCTCTGATTCTGGCTCTGGCTCAGATTCAAGTTCCGCCTCTAATTCAGGCTCAATCTCAGTGTCTTGTTCTGCATCTACTTCAGTGCCAAACTCTGGTTCACCTTCGGCTTCCGCCTCTAGCTCTACTTCATCTTCCAAGTCGGTTTCAGGTTCAGTTTCAGGTTCAACTTCAGTTTCAGGTTCAACTTTTTCTTCTGGTTCTTGGTCTTGTTCTGTTTCAGAATCGATATCCTGTTCTAATTCAGATTCAGCTTCAAATTCTAGCTCTGATTCCGGCTCCGGCTCAGATTCAAGTTCCGTTTCTAGTTCAGGCTCAATCTCAGCGTCTTGTTCTGCTCCTATTTCAGTGCCAAACTCTGGCTCTGAATCTAGTTCTGACTCTGGTTCACCTTCGGCTTCCGCCTCTAGCTCTACTTCATCTTCCAAGTCAGTTTCAGGTTCAGCTTCAGTTTCAGTTTCAGGTTCAACGTTTTCTTCTGGTTCTTGGTCTTGTTCTGTTTCAGAATCGATATCCTGTTCTAATTCAGATTCAAGCTCAGGCTCAGCTTCAAATTCAAGCTCTGACTCCGTCGCTGGTTCAGACTCAAGTTCTGTTTCTAGTTCAGGCTCAATATCAGCGTCTTGTTCTGCTTCTACCTCAGTGCCAAACTCCGGCTCTGAATCTAGTTCTGACTCCGTTTTCCCCTCGGCTTCCGTCTCTAACTCTACTGCATCTTCCGAGGCGGCTTCAGGCTCAGCTTTTTCTTCTGCTTCTTGGTCTAGTTCTGTTTCAGAATCGAAATCCTGTTCGAATTCAGATTCAGAATCAGCTTCAAATTCTAGCTCTGATTCCGGCTCCGGCTCAGACTCAAGTTCCGCTTCTAGTTCAGGCTCAATCTCAGCGTCTTGCTCTGCTTCTACTTCAGTGCCAAGCTCTGATTCTAGTTCTGACTGCGGTTCACCTTCGGCTTCCGTCTCAAGCTCTACTTCATCTTCAATGTCAGCTTCTAGCTCAGCTTCTGGTTCTGACTCAAACTCGACTTCAGGTTCGAACTCTGCATCTGTTTCATCATCTGGTTCTATTTCAGACTCAAGCTCAGAAAGTAGCTCGTCTGTCAGCAAATCTACATCTTCACTGCTTTTAGATTCTTCAGCTTCTAGTTCAGCAAGTAACTCATCAGTTAGCGGGTCGCTAAAATCATCTTCGCTTGCATCTTCTTCATCGCCTTCAGGCGTTTCAAGGCCTACGTCTTCATCGTGAGCTTCTGGACTAACTTCAGGCTCGCCATCTAACTCTGCTTCAAGCTCTGCAAGTAGTTCATCAGTAAACGGATCGTCAAAATCACCTTCCTCATCGGATTGAGTAGGTAACTCGCTAGAAGCGCTTTCATTAAGCTCTTCATCAACTGAGGGCATTTGATCCGCTGAAGGCATTTGATCCGCTGAAGGCTCTTCAGCAAGCTCATCTTCCGCCTGTAGTTCAGCAATAAGCTCATCGGAAAGAGGGTCACTGAAGTCCGCGTTAGTTTCGATTTCGTCGGTGACTATTTCGTCTAAATCGTCGGTAATGGCATCAAGACTCTGAATAGACTGCGGCGACGGCGAAGACGTTGTTATTTCTTCCTCGAGATCATCCTCGTCTTCGTCACCTTCTTCACCCAAGCCACCCATCATTTCGATTTGCTCAATTTCATTTAACAAATCGTCGGTGATTTTATCAATTTCTTTATTTTGCTGATTAATCTCGTCGTCGAGCTTGCTTAGCATATCCTCATTGATAAGGTCGTCATTGCTGTCTAGCTCATCAGTAAGACCTGCATCAACGCCGTGCTCTTCTAGCAAATCGTCAATACTGATTTCAGGCTTATCGTCCTCATCTTCTACGGTTGGCAAAGAAGAAACACTTTCTGTTTCTTCGTCAGCGTCAGATAAATCATCAACCGAGCTGGCAAGCAAAGCGTCGATATCGTCTTCATCAACATTGTCAGATTCTGCGGTTCCGTTGACCTCAGCCAGTATGTCGTCAGGGTCTATGTCGCCCGACTCATCTAGCTCATCACTCTCAAGTTCTGCCGCGTCTTGGCTTTGTACATCATCAAGCAAGTCATCAATGTCAAAATCATCGGCATCTGTCGATGCAGCCTCGTCAGCAACTTCCGTCTCTGGCTCGCTTTCATCGGCAGCATCTTCATCAAAGATGTCGTCATCCCCTGACAGGTCGAAGCCTTCAAGGTCGTCAGTGTCGTTTTCGTTTAATACTTTATCTGACAGGTCATCGTCATCAAACAGACTATCTAGTTCACTTTGATCAAGCTCATCATCGCCAGCTTCAAACAAGTCATCACTGCCATCGTCTGGCACCAACATGTCGTCTTCAAGGTCGGCGAAGGTTTCTAGTTCGTCATCTAGGCTTTCTTCTAAATCTGAGGTAAGTACGTCATCAAGTAGGTCGTCGTCATTGAACAAGTCATCATCTGACAACTCTGCTTTATCATCAAAGTCAGGGGCCAGTGCACTTGAAAGATCGCCAATGTCAGAATCAGGTACCGGCACTTCATCGTTATCGGCTGTAATCGTAGGTCCAGCCGCAGGCGCTTCGTCAGGCTTACTATTACGTTTTAGCAGCCACAGGATAAGGCCACCTACTAACAATAGTGACAGAATTGCAGAGCCTATGATTAGACTGAGTGGGCCGCTAAGCGCGCTTAAAAAAGAAGACTGCTTTTCTGCTTCGCGCTGCGCTTGCTCGGCCTTGATCATGTCGAGCAATTCTTGCTGAAGCGCCACTTGCATATCTAGTTGGCTCTTAACATCTCCTTCGACTTGCCCACGCAAGGTTTCAAGTTCGCCATTAACGGCCTCAACACGCTCGTACAAGCGTCTGTTTTCGTTAAGAATTGCTTCAACATTTTCCAATGAGGCTGCAAACTGCATACGCAGTTCGTCGAATTGTCGGGTTTGCTCCTGATCCAAGCGAGTGATTTTCTGCTCAATATCAGTTTGGGTTTGCGTTAAGTCTTGTTGATTGACTAAAGGCGATGCAGGCTTGATATTTCTTACGCTACTGCCGGGCTTATTAAGCATTTCAGCAAATGCCCTATCATCCTGCTCAGCGCGCATCTGGGCTTTTTGCTTATCAATTCTGGCGATATAGCGTTCTGATGGTAGCTTTAATACCGCACCATCAACTAATAAATTTAAATTGCCGTTTTCAAAGGCGTTTGGATTGAGCTCGTAAATGGCGGTCATAACCTGATATACGCTCAGGTTATTATTTTGGCGATAACGCTCAGCAATACGCCATAGGGTATCGTTGGCGTCGATAGGGCCATATTCTAGGCCTGAATACTGATCAGTTGCGTCTTTGGGACCTTTTAAGAAGGTAGCGCGTTCTTGTGCATCAACAGTGATGATAGGGCCAGACAAACAAAGTGTTAGTAAAAGTAAGCCCGTCAAATGCAATTTCATAGCAGTCCTATATGCCCTCAAGCGTATTTACCACCCGAGACGTATGGGCGGATTTTCTAGCCAATCAGTACGGAAGAAAATATTGGCTTTTATTTTTATTCTTAAGCCACCTTGAAACCATTAATAATCAAGCTAGCGTTTTACAGTCTTTATGAACTTAGCAGTAAGATTTATTTGCGCTTTTTAGAGTTCTTACCCTTCGCCTAAGTGTCTGACTGAGTATTGTTTTTAACGTTGTTCTATTCCTAACTCTACAAACTATAAACCAGTTATTAAGGGTGATCTAGTTAGACAGTAGTATTGGATCACTCTAATGCTCAAATTTTCACTAAAAGCCGTCGAAAGTAGTATCAAGCACAGTCTTTCTATTTCATTGCATACCGCCGCTTCATTGCATTAAATGCTTTTTTCAATTGCAGCAGGCATTACCCTTTCATTGCGTATCGGCAAGCACAGAAAAATGTTTACCTTTTCCTGTGCTTATCCGATTAATCAGAGGCTGTGTCTCTGTAGAATACTTATAAGTAGTCGCGAATAAGTGTCTCAGCAATTTGAATGCTGTTTGTCGCTGCACCTTTGCGAATGTTGTCTGACACCACCCACAAATTTAAACCACAAGGGTGAGTAATATCATTCCTGATACGCCCTACATGCACAATGTCGTTGCCGCTAGCACTGCTTACTTGCGTTGGGAATTGCTCATTGCCGTCGTAAACTGTTACGCCTGGCGCATCGGCTAAAAGCTCTTTAACATGCTGCGCATCTATTGGCGAACGCGTTTCAAGGTGAATGGCCTCAGCATGTCCGTAGAAAACCGGCACGCGCACAGCCGTCGCGTTTACCAAAATACTTTGATCGCCCATGATTTTTTGGGTTTCCCACAGCATTTTCATTTCTTCTTTGGTGTAGTCGTTGTCTTGGAATACGTCGATTTGAGGTATGACATTAAAGGCAATTTGGCGACTAAACGACTCTGGCTTTACTTCACGTGCGTTTAGCAAACCTGCGGTTTGTTTAGCCAGTTCTTCCATGGCTTCTTTACCTGCACCAGAAACTGACTGGTATGTGCACACGTTAATACGGTCAATACCAACAGCGTCTTGAATAGGTTTAAGTGCAACCAACATTTGAATGGTTGAGCAATTTGGGTTCGCAATAATGTTTCTATTGCGAAATTCTGCCAGTGCATGGGCGTTAACTTCTGGCACCACAAGTGGGATATCTGGCTCGTAACGAAACTCTGAAGTATTATCGATAACAATACAGCCTTCCTCTGCCGCTATCGGAGCAAATTTTGCAGAAATGCTGCCTCCAGCTGAGAAAAAGCCAAATTGCACTAATGACCAGTCGAAATCATCAGCATCTAATACTTCAATGTCTTCGCCTTTAAACGACACGGTACTACCTGCTGAACGTTTACTGGCAAGCGGATACAAACGGTTTACCGGAAAGTCTCGCTCTTCTAATAGTTCAATCATGGTTTGGCCCACTAGACCTGTGGCGCCAAGTACCGCTACGTCAAACGCTTGCGACATAATGCTTTATGCTCCTAATATTAAAATAACTAAACCAGACTTACGTGAAAGCCCAGTTTGGTGAATGTGTCTTGGATTTGCTTACTGGTGTTTTTTGGCAAGTGTAACGCATAGGCGCTGCACTCGCGACGCACTCTGTATTGCTTGCGCAATGTAGAGAACGTATTTGCTATGTGTGTCTCTGGCGTTTCATTATGGCCTGACGCAAACGCGTTTCGCGTTATCTCATCGTCAATAGCTACATCATACACATTGTGGAATACGGCAATGAGATCCTCAACCGACAACCGCACCGCCTCAGGCGAATTTAACGCAACTTTGATCGGATTGGTTTTCTCTAAAAAGTCGCTAAGCACTTTGTCTGGGGCTTTGCCCACTACGTCACAAATTTGCTCGTAAATCATTTGCGTACCGCGCACTTTGCCTTCTACAGAGTGCCCCGCGATATGTGGTGTAACGAACCAAACATAGTCAAATAATGCTGTATTTATGGCAGGCTCATTGTCGAATACGTCGAGTACCACCGTTGGCGGTTTTTCACCTCGAAGTACACTAAGTAGTGCCACTTCATCAATAACCTCACCCCGGCATGCATTTATAAGCAGCTGGTTTGACGTTAATCCTTCCAGAAACGCTTCGTCTATCATCTGATATGTAGGATATTCGCCGCCTTTAATAAAAGGCACGTGAAGCGAGATAACATCGCACTTTGCTATTTGCGCTAAGTCTACAAATGACTGACCGTTATGCTCCTTCTTACCAGATTTTGCTAGCGCTTGCTGTAGCGGTGGGTCATACAGACAGTGTTTAACGCCAATTGCCATTAAAATTCTTGATAATGCAGTTCCCACATTACCAGCACCTACTATTCCCACTGTCGCATTATATAAATCGATCTTTTGGGCTTTTTGCGCGTGCAGCAAAACACTCAACACGTACTCGGCAACCGCTACGGCATTACAGCCTGCTGCACTGCTATGCATAATACCCACGCTATCTAAATGCGTTTTATCTAGATGATTGGTCCCCGCCGTTGCCGTAGTAACAAACTTGAGCTTGCTAGCGCTGGTCAGCAGTTCAGGGGTAACCTTGGTGGTAGAACGTAGCGCAAGAATATCTACATCGCGCAGCATTTCAGGCACAAGAGATTGCCACGCATAGGTTTCAATCTCACCTACGCTATTAAGGTAATCGGTGCCAAACGGAATGGTATCTTCAAGAAGTATTTTCATGGCGCTAAGTGTACCTTAACTTAGGCTTTTAGTAACCAAGCGCCCTTGATTTATCTTATCGGTGATTCGTTTAATTTACGTCATTTTGATGCACGTTTGGCCGCAACATTAAAGAGACGGCCGAAGTTCATACAATCCTTTAACACGGGAACGCTTGAAGCAAACCGCTTTAGCTCACGTTTTTTGTCCACTTCATCCGTTGCGAACGTGGTATTGGATAACGTTAACTTTAAATAGTTACTTGTCGTAACCAGGGAAACGGCGTTCAACGCGTCGTTTAATACCCGGCCATGCTAACGAACCACCAGCCTGCCGGGTGACTTGATCGGCTTGTGTACGAATGCCATCTAGAATTGCCGAATGAATTGGAATAAGCGGTTTGCCTGTGGCCTGCGCTTTTAACTGAATTTCACAGGCGCGCTGCATAATAAACATAAACAAGAATGCATCGGGAATATTGTCTGCACAGGTTAAAAGCCCGTGATTGCGCAAAATCATAAATTGGGTATCGCCAAGGTCGCGAACCAATCGCACTTTTTCTTCTGGGTTTAGCGCCACGCCTTCGTAGGCATGATAGGAAAGCGACGCCAGCGGAAAAAGCGACTGTTGCGAGTATGGCTGCAACCCTTCTTCTAAAATGGATACCGCCACACCTTCTGCTGTGTGCAAATGCAGGACACATTTTGCATCGTATCTAGCCTCATGAACAGCGCTATGAATAGTAAAACCTGCTGGGTTAATGTCGTACTCACTTTCCATTACCTTGTTACCGTGAAGATCAACTTTAACCAAGCTTGATGCAGTAACTTCATCAAACATTAAACCGTAAGGATTGATCAAGAAATGATGATCAGGCCCAGGAACACGGGCAGAAATATGGGTGAAAATAAGGTCGTCCCAACCATACATAGCAACTGCGCGATAACATGCGGCAAGGTCAACACGGGTTTGCCATTCTTCACTGCTAACTTTCGACTTTACTGAATCTGTCATAGATTTACTCTTTTAACGTACAAATTAATTTCATTTGAGGCGGGAGCCCTAGGTGGAAGGCTCGATACCTTGAACGTTTCAATTAAACTTCCACTAACTTTCTCTTACCACCTACATTACGCGCTGTAATTGCTATACACTGTCGCATATACGACATTGTAAGAAATTTGTTAAATGGAAAAATTTAAACCTGTTCTCGCTAGCTCTACTTGGTTTGGCGCGCTCCCACCCTATTTGCAGGAAGCCATGTTCGACAAGATGCGTCTAAAACACCTAAAAGCTGGGCAGCAACTGCATGCCAAAGGTGAAGACGGTGTCGGTTTTTATGGCGTATGCGAGGGCCGTTTAAGAGTTGTTACAGTGGGCGTGGATGGTCGCGAAATGCTATTTGCGCTTCTGGGCCCCGGCACCTGGTTTGGTGAGATATCGATGTTTGACGACCTCCCCCGTACTCACGACAACTTCTGCGAGACAAATTGCACGGTAGCGATTATTCAAAAGAACGCGTTTAAAGCACTGCTTGAACAGTTCCCTGAACTCTACCCGCATTTTACTCGCCTTTTATGCACGCGCGTGCGCAGTGCGTTTCAGTTTATTGACTCAAGCGCGGGGCTTAGCCTTAAGCACCAGCTGGTAAAACGGCTTTTAATGCTTACCACCAGTTACGGTCAGCATTTGCCCAAACATAACGCGATTACACTTACCCTTTCGCAAGAGTCTTTAGCGCAAATGATAAATAGCAGTAGGCAAACGGTGAACCAGTTATTAGGTGAACTTCAACAAGAAGGTTTGGTAAAACGGCATTACGGGAAAATCACTATTCCCGAGCCAGATACCTTGTTTAGTCGTTATCAGTTTATTTGACTTGACGCTTCAGCCACATTACTGGGTCTTTCCTCCGTATTTCAATCGCATAGATGTATAGAGTATTTCATCTGTTGATGAAGTACCCTAATAACGAAAATGCCGTCATCGACTTTTTTATAGAAGACCATGTGCCTATGAACTGGCAGTTGAAAGTAATTCTTTCTGATATCCTCTGCTGAAGTACCGATACTAGGTTTTTCCGCCAGAATGACTAGAGCTTCGTGTAGGGCAACAAGATAGGCTTCAGCTTGAGTTACGCCATGAATATTGGCTGAATAATCGTAAATCCCGGAGATAACTTCCTCTGCTTTATTGGAGAGGGTATATTTATTCATTCTGAGGCTCGAGTTTTCTTAACTTGAATAATATCTAAAACATTCTTATCACTTTTCCCACTCAATTCACCTTCTATGAGAGCTAAGCTAATTGCCTCTCGCTCACTCTGATTGCGACGCACTAAATCGCGAATATAATCACTAGCATTAGCAAATTTGCCAGTTTTTACTTGTTCATCAATCCACGTACGCATTTCGTCAGGAAGCGACACATTTAAAGTTGCCATTGTCTATTTCCGAATGTCCACCATTTGCAAATTATGGCAAACATTGACAAAGATTGCCGATTGAGTAATGAAAGTTGGTTTAACCGATAGCTCAGAGCACTTAGTTAAACGACAAATTTAGCGTCACTCGAAACACTGCGCTTAATAAAAATTTGACATTCTGCTTCACGGACAAAACACACAATTACAATCGCTTAAGCGGCCGCTTCTGAAAACACAGGTTTTATTTAAAAAATACCAATAAAAAAAGGGCGTAAACACAAGCACCCACGGTGCTCAGGTTTACGCCCTTTTGTCTTCTTTGAAACTTCTTAACTGAAGTTAAAAAAGCTTACTGGTTCAAGCGGTTTTAATTAACCGTTATAACGCTGCATAACAAGCGTTGCGTTAGTGCCGCCGAAACCAAAACTGTTAGACATAATTGTGTTTAACGTTGCTTCACGTGCTTGGGTAACAATATCTAGCCCTTGTGCCGCGTCGTCTAGCGTGTCGATATTAATTGATGGCGCAATAAAGTTATTCTCCATCATCAACAAGCTATAGATAGCTTCGTTTACACCCGCAGCACCTAGTGCGTGACCTGTCAGTGACTTAGTTGCACTAATAGGTACGCCCGCTTGGCCAAACACTTCTTGAATCGCCGCAAGTTCCTTCACGTCACCTACAGGCGTAGATGTGCCGTGGGTATTCAAGTAATCGATTGGCGCATCGATATTTTGCATTGCCATTTTCATACAGCGAATTGCGCCTTCACCCGACGGTGCAACCATGTCGAAACCGTCTGATGTAGCGCCGTAACCTACTACTTCGCCGTAGATTTTTGCGCCGCGTGCAAGCGCGTGCTCAAGTTCTTCAACAACAACCATACCGCCGCCGCCAGAACTTACAAAGCCGTCGCGTGCTGCGTCATAAGTACGTGATGCAACGGCAGGATTGTCGTTATATTTAGAGCTTAGTGCGCCCATAGCGTCGAATTGGCTTGATAGTGACCAATGTAGTTCTTCGCCGCCACCGGCGAATACTACGTCTTGCTTACCAAGCTGAATAAGCTCTAGCGCATTACCAATACAGTGGGCACTAGTTGCACACGCAGAGGCAATTGAATAGTTCACGCCACGAATTTTAAACGGTGTCGCTAAGCAAGCCGATACCGTAGATGCCATACAGCGAGGGACCATGTATGGACCAACACGCTTAACGCCTTTTTCGCGAAGAATATCAGCAGAAAGTACTTGGTTTTCAGAAGACGCGCCACCTGAGCCAGCAATAATACCTGTGCGCTCGTTTGAAATGTCGCTATCTTCTAAACCAGAGTCTGCAATGGCTTGTTGCATCGCCACGTATGCGTAGCCTGCCGCATCGCCCATAAAGCGCATAGCTTTACGGTCAATATGGTCTTTCAAATCGATGTCGATGTTGCCCCAAACTTGGCTGCGAAGGCCCATTTCGGCGAACTGTTCTGAAAATGTAATTCCAGACTTACCCGCTTTAAGTGAAGCAAGTACGTCTTCTTTATTTACGCCGATGCTTGATACGATACCAAGACCGGTGATAACTGCTCTTCTCATAGTTTACCCTTTGCGTTGTTGCGGCTTATGGTAACGATTTTGAATGGTAAAGTGGTCTGCTCTGCCAATTGCCATACTCAAATTTGCTAAACTTGAGCGTTGCAGTAGCTGTTTCAATTCTGGGCTTATGTATATAAACAGGTAGTTTCCCACTTCCCTTCTTTTTCGTTTCTGCCGTCTTTGTCTAAGCTTTCTTGTTCAGAATATTTCCAATGTAGCATGAATGCACAGGGTCATGACCAGCGTTAATTTATACCTTCATAAAACCTTCAAAATAGCTTTAGCGGTTTCTTTTATTAAGTAAATTGGGCTCTAAGTTTGTTCTTAAATATTTTACCCGTATCTTCTCTGGGCAGAGTATCGAGCATTTGCAACATTTTAGGCCACTTGAACCGTGCCAGTTTGCCATCTAAATACCCGTGTAGCGCATCAATCGACAGCGCGTTGTCGGGTGAGCATTGAACAGCCACCACGACTTTCTCGCCATACTCAGCATCAGGCACACCGAATACCGCGCAGTCTGCAACCTCAGGCATTTCTATGATGACGCTTTCTATTTCAGCAGGAAATATATTGGCGCCACCTGAGATGATCATGTCTTTTTTCCTATCGCAAATATATAAGTAGCCATCTTCATCCACATAACCCATATCACCTAATGTCGTGAATTCACCAACATGTAAGTCGCTTTGCGTGCCCGTAGTATTGGTATATTTGAATGGCGCGAACATGGAAAGGTGCGCATATATAACGCCAACACCACCTACTTCGCACTCCTCTTTATCGTCGCTCAGTATTTTAATCGCGGCACCAGGAATGGGCTTACCCACTGAATTTGGCTTATCTAATGCTTCTTGAGATGAAATTAGGGTCATAAAGCCTAATTCACTAGCACCATAAGATTCATAGAAAATTGGACCAAACCAGTTAATCATTGCTTCTTTCACATCGCTTGGCAGTGCTGACCCGGTTGATAAGGCAAAACGCAAACTTGAAGTGTCGTATTTGCTTCTTATCGACTCGGGCAGTTTGAGTAGCCTCACCATCATAGTGGGAACAATATAGGCGTGAGTCAGCTTAAACCGCTCTATGTCTTGTAAAAAGCGTTCGGGATCGAATTGAGGCTCAATGTATACATCAATATTACCCGCCGCTAAACAGCAGAGCGTAAGCGCATGTGGTGCACTGTGATAAAGCGGTGCCGAGACGAAAAAGCGATCACCTATTGATAGCTGCATTAACGCTTCAGACAGCCCTTTAAATATTAAATAAGGGTCTGGCCGCGTTAGGTCTTCATCTCGCTTAATACCTTTAGGTTTTCCGGTACTGCCAGATGTGTAGGGAAACATGCCCTTAAAATGTTTTGGCGGCTCATTGTGGCGCGTTGCGTTTGGGGCAGCTAATAGCGTATCAAGGCACTGGTACTGTGCCCCAGCTTTCGGTTCTTTCGCCAATTCAGAATCACCTGTAAGATGATAGCGCTCTAAAATACTTTCCGGCGTTTTAATCGTGTATATCATTGACAAGGTGGGAACGCGTGACAACGTTTGGCGGTCATTCTCCCCCTTTAATAAGTCGCGATGAGCGAATAGCACTTTAGCGCCACAGTCGTCTAAAATAGGCAAAAGTTCGGCAACAGGGCTGTGCCAATTAAGCAGAACATAGCGCGAACCCACATATCGGCATGCCTCAACTATTTCAAATATATCGACATGGTTTCGCATAAAAATAGCTACCACATCGTTATCGCACACACCTTGCTCAGCCAGTGCACGTGCTATGATACGTGCACGATCATCCATTTCGTCTCTAGTGCGTTTGCAAATGCTTTGACCACATTGGTGAAACACGCCCGCCATACCTTCTCCCTGAACTATCTTGAATAGACCTAGCGCTAAATTTAACAAATTATTTACAATAACAATTAAATAAACGTATTGTTTTTACTGATAGATTTTTATTTGCAAAAGCAATAAGAAAAGAAGAGTTTTAAGCAGGTACAAACTTTTGCGGAAAAACAAAAAGGTGACAGGTAGAATACGCGGCCAAACGTTCGAAATTTAGATAAAACTGAAGATTGCTGTGTTATTAAAAAAGCCAAGAACCATTGCTCTACGCATTTTTCAAAGTGCGGTACCCCGACTTTCTTTTGTGGTGGCTGCCTTTATTATTGCTTCTGCAGCGACTGTCTCAGTAACAGCTGCGCCTATCGTCCTCCCCGCGCTACCAGAGCCAGTTTCAAACAATGCCGTAGCTTCTGTAACCATCGACGACACACAATATGTATTTAGTTTTATGGGGCTGGGCAAAGGCAAGACCCATAAAGACGTGCACAACCGTGCTTGGCAACTTGTTATCAACAACAAAGATAAACCTTTGCAATGGCAAGCCCTTACCCCAGTTTCATCCAGCCTTGCGCTTAAAGGCCGTTTAGCCTCCGTAGCAGTGGGCGTTAATGACAGCATTTATATTTTTGGCGGTTACACGGTTGATGAAGATCACAATGAAATTAGTACCCCAGATGTTTATAAATACGCGCCTGTAACTGGGAAATATACGCTATTAACGCCTATGCCTGTGCCTGTTGATGATGCAACTGCTTTAGTCTACCAAGACCGCTACGTTTACTTAGTTTCAGGCTGGCACAACGATGGCAACGTAAACCTTGTGCAGGTTTACGATACGCAAACCGGCCAATGGCAACAGGCGAGCCCTTTTCTTGGCAATCCGGTATTCGGGCAAGCTGGCGGCATCGTTAATAACACTATGGTAATTTGTGACGGCGTTTCTGTAACACCTCACAGTGATAAACGCCGTAGCTTTGCTGCAGAAACTGCCTGCTTTAAAGGCGTAATTGATAAGAAAAACCCTTTTAAGATTGATTGGCGCACACTTGACCATCCAACGGGTACTGCGCGCTATCGCATGGCGGCAGCGGGCGATAAGGCCACCAATAAAATCTATTTTGTTGGCGGCTCGACTAATCCGTACAATTATAATGGCATTGGCTATAACGGCGAGCCTTCAACTGCAGATGACGCCATATGGACCTTTGATATTTCCGAAGGCACTTGGGTTATCTCGAAAACAGAAGCTGAAGCGCCTACGATGGATCATCGCGGATTAATTAACGTTAACGGTTCTTGGGTTACTATTGGCGGTATGCTTGGCGCGCAGCTCGTAACCAGTAAAGTAACATCGCACTTTTCAACACCTGCAGAAGTGTCCTGTCCCTCTAAAAGCCAGGTTAGCTCTGGCGTTTCAAAACAAGCAACGGATGGGCAAGCTGTTGAAGTAGTGAAAACTGCCTCCAATTCAAAGTGCCAACACAACGACGACATAAACGGAGAAAAATAAACAGTGAAATCTAAGCATGCACAGGTTCATTTTAATGAGAGCGGTACGCCTGTCGCCGACCATTTTGACGACGTTTATTTTTCTAACGACAGCGGAATTGATGAAACCCAACACGTTTTTGTTGCAGGCAACGACCTTGCTGAGCGCTGGCAACAGTGGCGCACCCCTACTTTTGTCATCGCCGAAACAGGTTTTGGAACTGGGCTGAACTTTTTGGTTGCCATGCGTGCCTTTAACGAATTTAGAGCAGCGAACCCTGATCATCCGTTAAAGCGCCTGTATTTTATTACCACGGAAAAGTTTCCACTGCCTCAACAGGATATGCAGCGTGCGCTAGAAGCTTTTCCTGCCCTTAAAAACGAAGCGCAAGCACTCGCCTCACTTTACCCCATGGGCCTAGAAGGTTGTCATCGCCTTCATTTTGATAACCATTCAACCACACTCGACTTGTGGATTGGTGATGTGCACGAGCTTTTGCCTCAATGGCATTCTCCTGCAAATGGCCTCATCGATGCCTGGTTTTTAGATGGTTTTGCACCAAGCAAAAACCCTGATATGTGGACCGATGCACTGTTTAGCCAAATGGCTCGCTTGTCAAAAACCGGTACAACCTTTGGAACCTTTACCGCCGCAGGTGTCGTAAAACGTGGGCTAGCTGGTGTGGGTTTTACCGTTAAAAAACGCAACGGTTTTGGCCGTAAGCGCGACATGCTGACCGGCGTTTTTAACCAAGACAATGAGAATGTGCAGCATAAACTTCGTCTGCCTGCTGGCCCCTATTACAGGTACGCTGACGACAGTTTAGATAAAACAAGCAAAGTCGCAGTAGTAGGCTCCGGCCTTGCAGCAGCTACGGCATGCTTGGCTTTAGTAAAACGCGGCATTAGCACCACTTTGTATTTTGATGGTGACACCCTTGCAAGCGGCGCTTCTGGCAACCCGCAAGGCGGCTTTTATCCGCAGCTCCATAGCGAAGCAAGTATTGCCAGCCGCATTCAGGCGCACAGTTTTTTGTATGCTAGAAAAGCCTACGACCACACTATTGAACATGCAAAAGCCTGTGGCCTATCTGACGTTGCCCACGATTTCTGTGGCGTTATTCAACTAAGCTTTAACGACAAGGTAGCAGAACGCCAAAATAAATTGGCTGCTGCCGACGTTTGGCCTGAAACTTTAATTAAGCCCGTAGACAGCAAAGAAGTGAGCGATATCGCTAACCTAGCTCTTCCCTACTCTGGCTTATACATTGGCTTGGGCGGATGGATTTCTCCTCCACAGCTAGTTACTGCCATGATTGAAGAAGCACTTCAAAGTGGCAAACTCACGCTGAAACCCAATCATATCTATGTATCTCATGAGGCAGTTGAGACAACAAAGCAACAGGTGCGGATTCGTTTTAACTTAGATAGCGCTGAGAATGAAGAAGTTATTACTGCCGATCATCTTATCCTTGCCCTTGGTGCAGGTGCGGTAAACGCTAGCGATTTTAACAGCCTGTCCCTTCGCCCCGTTCGCGGCCAGGTTGAAGCTATTCCCACCCAAATGCCAATTGAACAGCTTAACACTGTGTTGTGTCACAAAGGCTATATGACACCTGTATTCGAAGGTCGGCATGCGTTAGGTTCAACCTACGTTAAAAACGACTTAAGTACCGATGTGAGAAGCGATGAAACTGAAATGAACCTCGCCACCCACGAACAGGCGCTGGCAAACACCGACATCGTGCAAGCATTACAACATGACGGTAAAGCCAGAGCGGCTACGCGTTTAGGTTCACCCGACCATCAGCCTGTTGTCGGTGCACTACATAATTTTGACTCATTAAAAGAACACTACACTATGCTAGGCGTGGGCAAACCGTTGACTAGCGCGCCAGTGTTGCCAAGCAGCGTAGTTTCCACCCTTACTTGCTTAGGGTCACGAGGGTTAACCACAGCGCCTTTAATGGCAGAGGTCTTGGTGAGCAGTCTATGTAAGGAGCCGCTGCCTTTAAGCAACGATTTGCTTAATGCAGTGAACACAAGCCGCTTTATGACTCGCGAAGCAATTAGAAGTCAGGGTTAATAAACGGAGAGGTCTTTGTAAAAATTCTCCTGTGCAGGACACAAAAGACCAGACGTTTAGAGGTTTGAAAGCGAACATGAAAGAAATTCGCTTTGAAAAAACAGAGCCCAATGGAAGTAAATGGCTAGTTTACGCTAGCCATTTTATTTAAATCCATCACGATAAACGCAGGAATGTATACGTTGGCGCTTGCCACCACTTGTTTATTTTCCAGCGACACGATACGGGCGTTTACGCGGACGCCTCTGTCATCTTCAATGATAGTGCCTGTTACAACATGGTCCATTTCAACCTGTTTAGCGAGTGCAGTACCATCTCGAGTAAGTACGAAATCGCCAATTGGCGTTACGGTAATGCCACCTGCAAGCTTAAAGTCGACAACCGCTAACCCAAAGTCTTGTAGCTCGGCTATTAGATACTCTGAAAGCTGATTGCCTAACACGGTGCTGTCGCTCAACGACTGATTAAGCCTCACAAAGCTCGCCACACCCACCATATCTTGCTGCGTAAGACGGGTTGCATTGTCCATTAACTCCATCGCAAGTTGCGAGGCGTAATCATTTAAGCGCTTATGCGTTTGTGAAGGTGAATAGCCATGATGTAGTGGGTCTTTATAGCCGGGTTCGACTTCCACGTGCTGTTGATATTGTCTATCGCGAGAATCTGGTGTGTACTCCAGCCCTGAGCGGCTTGGTACAGGCACTGGCTCGGCGTGATGAGTAATTTCACCGTCTTCACCTAACCAAAATGAGCCAATAGACTCTGTGCTAGTGCACCCTGTCATACATACACTCAGCATTACGCCAACGGCTGCCCAACTGCTTGACACAAGCTTCTTTGTAAACACCATACTGAAACTCCTAGCCGCGACTTAGCTTAACACCATCGCGCATACCGTTTTGCTGGCTACCGTCACTTGGAATAAGTGCATCTACTACGTAGAACGGCACTAACATTTGCGCAGTTGCCACAACTGCGCGCGACTCCATGCCCAAAATACGAGCGTTAACTAACACGCCACCTTGGTGCTTTGTCATCGTTCCCGTTAACACGTATTCAATAGGAAGGCTGCTGCTCAATTCCAGATAGTCTCGGCTTAATACAAAATCGCCATCGTCAGTAATGCGAATATATTCAGTGGCTTTGAAGTCGATAACCGGCACGCGGAATTTATGCAGTTCGTGAACAAAAGATTCCGCCATCTGACGACCAAGCAAATCTGTTTTCTGCAAGTCAGTATCTAGCAGTGCGAAATGGGTTACACCAATAGGTGTTTTGTTATTCACATATTCCATATTGGCAATTAAGTCTTGCGCCATGTTCTTCACATAGTCGCCAATATGCTTGGTTAGAGGTCGACCTTTATACGCGCCCTGTACGCTCGAATACAAAGGAGGTTGACCGATAGCGCCGTACGCATCCATACCCTGAGACTGAGTATCACTCGTATTTTCAACTGGCTTTGAGGGAGCGCGGTCGGCGGCAGTAATATCAATCACGTTCATGGCCGGGCGCTGAGGCGCTTGTTCGGCTACCTCTTCTTCCCCCATCATCATAGAACACCCGCTGACGCTTAGCAGTGAAGCACAAAGCGAAAGCGCCGCGTATTGATTTCGTCTTTTCATGGGGTTACCTCGTACCTTCAGTTCTGTATAACTTGCCGTTTCTGGTGGTTACTTGTTCTTCGCGCCAAAACAGTTCGGCAGGGAAAAAGCGTGTTGCTGCAGCGACAATGTTTTTATTTCTAGCGTTGATAATTCGAGCGTTAACCACCGCGCCAGACTCTTGATACACCATAGTGCCGGTTATATAAAAATCGACGCGCTCAATGTTGGAAAGCTGGTCGATATCGCGGGTTAATACTCTGTCGCTTTCGTTACTAACAATTATATCGTTCGAAAGCTTAAATTCTTGAGTAGAAAAGCCTCTTTTCGTGGCCTCAGTAATCATTCCCTGTTCAAGTTGATGGCCCAACAACATTAGCGGATGTTGATGACCAGCACTGTATTTCATAGTATCCGCAGGTACAAAGCCGACTACCGCATAGCGAGACTGACGTGCTGGACCCACATCAGCAAAAAGTTCGTTCGCCAACATATAGGTATGGTATTCCACATTCCCCAATGCCGATACATCGCTGGCATCGGTTTGTGCAAATTGGCTCTTAGGTTCATCAGATGAAGAGCAAGCAGAGAGTAAGCCCAAGATAAGCGCGGTATATGCCAAGGCTTTCGCGACTAAGCGACCATTTTCTGTCGGCAAAGCGTGAGAGACAGGTTTTGTCATACTTTTCATTACACGTGTCCAGTGAAAAACGTCAAATTTCTATCGGAAAGAAGCAAAAACTCATCAAAAAACAGTGATCAGCTACTACGCAAACCGACATTTTCAGTGTATTTAAACAGGCTTTTGCAAAATTCACACCAAAGAGAGGCTACAAGCAGCATTGACCGTTACATTGGAGGTTACATTGAAAAAAAATTGCTGATAACCAAGTGACGTAAAGCGCCTAGTTTCAGGAGATGTACCTTTCTCAGTGTTAAAAGAACTTGATGTTTATCGTCAGGCCGTGCATGAAAAGCGGAGGCGACTTGCCGCCTTAGGACAGAAAGCTGCCGATAATTAAATAGGCAATGATCACAATGCCAAGTGATTAAAAAACTTGAGAACTCCCGGGACTCTCATGCCGCGTTAATGACCAATTAGCTAAATAAACCTGCACATGCCTAAACCTAAACTTTCACCATCACGAGGTTCAAAACCGAATTTAAGATAAAAACTTTCCTTACCATGCGCAGCCAACAGGCCAATGGTTGCGCCAGGTGCGCAGCAAGACTCCAAATGTGCAATCAACGTGTTCATTATTTTCGATCCCAAGCCTTTATTCTGATGTTCTGGATGAATAATGACGTCTTGAATATAAAAATACATTGCGCCATCGCCAATCACCCGACCACAGCCTACAAGGTTGTTGTCGAGGTAAATTGTTGCCCAAAACAACGAGGCATCAATACTTTTTTGAACAACCGATAAACACGGGTTACTCCATCCAATCAATTTTCTCAGACTGGTAAAGTCTTCAGCTGACGGAGGACTTTCTTTAACGGTGTAATTGGTATGCATCATTCGTCATTCCGCCCCTCGTTTTCGCAAAAGCTAGCTACCTAATTCGGTAATGTGAAGTAGTTCGCCCGACGGGCCCCATAGATAGAAAACACTTCCCCAATGTTGTTGCTCAATTGATGAAATTTTCGTTTTATGTAACGAGCGCGAGCACAAATCAAAAGCGTCCTGAATGTCTGCTACACATATTTGTAGCATAAAGTTATTCGCCAATTCAGGGTTATAAAAGCGCTGAAGAAAGAAGAGACAATCACCATTTTCAAACAGTGTTAGGTCTTCATTTACGTATTCTGCATTAAATCCAATCTCAGAATAAAATGCTTTAGAAATGTCGTAGTTTTTGCTTGGAATAAAAGTCTTAATATCTATGACGTCCATATCTTGAGATCCCTCGCATTTCGCTGCTTTAAATTTAAATCGTGGCTAAATGGCAATAACAGCAAGCATGTCTTCGCCATCTTCATCTAACCCCACCTCTTCGAAACCAAAGCTTGAATAGAAGGCTTTGGCGACAGGATTCTTGGGGTTATAGCATATCTCTATCTGTTTGAGCTCAGAAGTTTGCTTTATAAGCGTGATAGCTTGAGATAAAGCAACTCTGCCAATTCCATTATTCTGATGGCTCTCATCAATCATAAAGCGCCAAATGGACACTTTGGTTGGCGTTTCCTGAACCCACATCAAGAACCCTACGGGCTGGTAGTTGCAATAAATGGCTTTGCAGGTATGGTTCTCGTTGTAAAAAGACTCAACCAACGACCACATATTGCACGCTACAAACGCTTGTTGATCATCCGCCACATCCAAGTCACAAACCTGCTCATAGTTAGATTTGTTTATTTCTTCCAGTGAAATTTTCATCCTGTCTTCTTTTTCCGGTTAATTATTGACGTGGTCAACCAAAATTGACCAACCCAGTTAAGCTACTTTTTTCAATTTCTTCATGTCCGCCTCATATTGATTT
>NZ_CAMZMZ010000017.1:0-86201 GCF_947311905.1 Alteromonas sp. CyTr2
GCCTGAGTCCGATACAATATCGAAATCAGACCTTGGTTGCCGCTTAGAAATGAGTCCAACTTAATGGGGTCACTTCACACATGTGCGGTTTTTTGTTTTGATATCTACTGTGAGTCTATTATGCGCTGTTAGGAAGCCTGTGGCGCATAGGCAATGGCTTTTGACTTAGTACTTGCTCTGGCATGCTCTGCCACACGTTATCAGGAAGCGCAGGTACTTCTGCCTTGTGCTGTGATATAGCGAAATACCCCATTGCAACGCGTAAACGCTTAAGTGCTTTACACTCATTCACTTCCTGGTCAATGACAAACACGCCCCACTTACGCATGGCTATGCCTAGTTTATCGCTGCTTGTTAAGCGGATAACCGGCGCCGCTAACACCATGCCTACTAATACGGGTAACAACCACATAAATAGCGACGGGGTGAAGTAGAAAGTAGTTACGCCCCACGCTACCGCTAAACAGCTCATAATTTGCGTGTGTTTAATTGCAACTTTCCATGGCACTTTGCGCCCTTCACGCTCTTGCGCTTCCCATTTAACAGAGTGGCCAACAAAAACGCTAATCACAAAATAACTGTGATAGAACATCATTAGCGGTGCAATAAGCACGGCCATAGTTAATTCAATTGCTGCCCCTTTAAGCAAAGACCACGCGCCACCAAATTCGCCGCGACGTTTTATTAAAGCTAAAGTAATACCGAGAAGTTTAGGCAAGAATAATAAGGCCGCCGTACCCCACATGGTTACCATCATCATGTCTTGGCGCGCTACCTGCCAACTAGGGAACAGCTGGTATTCAGACACGAAGAACTCTGGCACTGACGTGGCGCGAATTAACGCATCTGCTGTACCTAGCGCCAACATGCAAAATAGTATGAGTGAAGAGATGTACGCAAACGCACCAAATAAGAAGTGCAGGCGGTTTGCCATTTTAAGACCTTTAACGTTCAATAACCCTAAATGCTGTATGTTGCCCTGCACCCAACGACGGTCGCGAATCGCGTAGTCAACAATGTTACTTGGCACTTCTTCATAGCTGCCCGTGGTGTCTGTAAGCAAGTAGGCCTGCCAGCCAGCACGGCGCAGTAGCGCAACCTCAACAAAGTCATGACTTAAAATTTCACCACCAAAAGGCGCGCGTCCTTCGAGGGTAGGTAGCCCGCAATGCTGCATAAATGGTGCAATACGAATAATGGCATTGTGCCCCCAATAGTTTGCACTGTCTGTTTGCCAAAACGATAGACCTGTCGCCAACATTGGGCTGTAAAGGTGAGCAGCAAACTGCACAAAACGACCAAAGAAGGTGTTTTGACGTACCGGCATTGGAATGGTCTGTACTAAAGCCGTATCAGGGTTTTGCTCAATACGACGCGCCAAGTCTTGCATACGCTCACCGCTCATCACGCTATCAGCATCTAACACGATCATCGACTCGTAGTTTGCCCCCCAGCGTTCACAAAACTCTTTGAGGTTACCTACTTTTCTGTGCAGATTCTGTTCGCGACGACGGTAAAACACTTGGCTAGAGAACGCACCTAAACGTTTCTTCAATCGGGAAAAGGCACGTAGCTCTGCATCCGCTTTTTCCATATCGCGGGTGTCGCTAAGCATGAAAAAGTCGAATTTCGAACTGTTTTCACTTTCCATCAACTCGCGAATACAGGCTTCAAATCCTACCATGATACGGCGGGTGTCTTCGTTATAAACCGGCATAACCACGGCGTGCTTTTGCGTTAATGGCGCAGTAGCATCAGGCTGAGGTTGATTTCTGCGCAAGCTTAGCGGGTCAATGTTAAAAAGCTGCAAAAAGAAACCGATAATGCCTGTCCAAAACGCCATACACAACCATGCGAACAGGGTTAGCCCCAACCCCAACTGTGCAATCTCTAAGTTGGTAAGGCCGTTAGGTAAAAAGATCTCGTACAAACTCCAACCGGCCAGTGCCGTGCTTGGAATAACTAGCATTGCCATGATAAACAAACGCATATGCTCTCCTTTTAAGATGAAGTGTGAAGCACGCGCAGTGCCATCACTTTTAACCTGAGGCACGGCTTTAGCCTCGTCCGATACCGCTATGCAAGCGCGATTATTTTGGTTGGTAGACATAATTCCAAACCTCACTCACACGTTTACCGTCTTTCTCTATGTAAGCGCGCATATCTACCGTCTGCTTTTCTTTCGGCTTAACAAAGAAGGTGGCCCGCCACTCTTGTCCATCAGCAACGGGGTAAAGTCGCTGCTGAGAAATCGTGCCGTTAGTACCCTGTACCACCAACTTCATCGACTCGTTATCAAAAGCAATGGCAGAAGGCGCGCTGAAGTCCACGCTGAACTGTCGTGTCGTATTTAGACTGTCGTTTTTAAACTCGTCACCCGGCAACACAGCCTTGCCTTGGCGGGTACGTACTACTGAGGCCAGTTCACTAACAAACGGATTTTGTTCTACGGTTTTAAGCTCGTAAGCGAAATACAGTGATTCGCCCGAATTGAATGGCTTTTCAGGCGTCCAAAAAGCCACGATATTGTCGTGTATTTCGGATTTAGTCGGAATTTCGACGACTTCTAATCGGCCTTTCTCAAAACCAGCTTCTGGCGTCACCCATAGCCCTGGGCGTATATGGTAATTGGCCTCTGCGTCGAGGTAATTATCCCATTCGCCGTCGCGTTGAAGCATGCCGAATCCTTTAGGGTTTGCGTCGCTAAGTGACGTGACTTGAAGGCGTGCAGGGTTAGTCAGCGGGCGCCAAATTTCTTCACCAGCGTGAGTTACCATGAGTACACCGTCACTATCATGCACCTCTGGACGATAGTCGTCATGGCGCTTTTCTGTGTTCTCGCCATACAAGAACATACTGGTAAACGGTGCAATGCCTAGCTTGCTCACGTCATCTCTGGCAAATAACCAACTCTCTACCTTAACGCTGGTATCAATATCAGGCTGTATAACAAATTTGTACGCGCCCGCTACAGAAGGGCTTTCAAGACGCGCATAAACAGTAATAGGCTTACCCTCACTCGGTTCTATGACCCAGAACTCAGTGAAGTGGGGGAACTCTTCGCCTTTGGCTAGCGCCGTATCAATCGCAAGACCTCGTGCAGAGATACCGTACACTTGATTTTTACCTACAAGGCGGAAGTACGATGCCCCCAAAAATACAGCAAATTCGTCTTTGTACTCTTCGTTCTTGATAGGGTAGTGAACGCGAAATCCAGCAAACCCTGACTTTTCGTCCGTTAGCCCAGCTAACCCCGACGCAGACCCGTCGTAGTTGAACATGTCACTGTTGAACGCTAGGCGTTCAGGCTTATTGCTTTCACCAATAGTGTGGATAGTGACAGGGTATTCATATAAAAAACCCGGGTGAAAAAACTGCAGTTCGTAGTCATTCTCGCCATGCCAAAGACTCTGCTCGGGTTTGAAGCGAATTGAACGATACGTGGTGTAGTCAATTTCTTTAAGCTTGCTGTTTAACCCGTGATCGTCCTGCTCGTAGCTCTCTGTCGCTGACTGGCGTGCAGCATCAATAATTGACTGAAGAACCGGCGATGCTTTTTGAGGCTGATTGTCGTTGTTAACCTCAACTGCACCGGCTTGTTGAAACGCAAATAATGCGATGACACTGCTCATCGCTAAAAGAAGGTGTGACAGCTTGTTGCGCTGGCGCACATTCGTTTGTAAATCTTTACCGAAAATTGAAACTGGCTTAGCCATTTGTCCTCTCCTTATGAAAACAATGGTTATCCAGATGGCCACCACACCCTTTTACTGCCTTGCTACATATTACTGTTAACAGTGAGTCTGTTACTTAAGATGCAAATCTAAAAAAAGGGCTGATTGAAACCATGCGAGAAAGGCGCTCTATTCCTTTCTTTGTTCACTGGCATCGCGGATATCGCGAAAGCCGAATTCCTTGCCTAATGGCTTGAGTGAACGTTGGATAACTCATAATGACTTGAGCAAAAGCTGTTCCAACACGAATAAAGCGGCAATATTTTTTATAATTACTTTTATTTACAGTAATTTACATTTCATGTTGTTAGAACTCGGTCATGATTACCCTGTTGTAAATTTGTCCGATGAGTTAGACAAAAGGTTAACTGTTGTTTTTTAGAGACAGTTGAAGGTGCCAATATGCTTGGGTTTTAAAACCATTCAGTAATTTTACTTAGTGAGGCATCACTCGCTTACTTTTCCTGTAACAATTTTATCTTTATTAATTAGTTAGATAGATAAATTGCGCTGCACATGCTTAATCGCTTTTCACGAAGTTGGCAAACGCTTTGCTATTCATCATGTTGATAAATTTATCGGACACTATTTCTTAACGGAAATAAAAAAGATGACATAAAGGCGAGTTTAGCTTTGTGCTCATCAACTGAGTAACCTTTTGCAGTGTGTCGTAAAGCACTGACTTGCAACACGTTTTGCAAACTGTCTAGAGCCATTGTGTAAAGACTAGAACCATTATGAAAAGGTTAGAGCTTTATAAAGTACCTAGAACGTGTTTAAACAACGAAAACGTTTTCGGTGAACAAGGTGGGTTACTGAACATACTAAGGAGTTATCACATGCGTAAATCAATCACACTTATTGCAGCAGCACTAACAGCGGCAACACTTCCTCTTACAGCAATGGCCGACAAGCCTGACTGGCGTTACGTAGAAGGTGGTTACACCAAAATGGACTTTGACGACAATGAGTCTTTTGAACCAGACGGTTTAACCGTTAACGGTAAATACCTATTGAATAGCAACTGGTACCTAAACGGCGAGTATAGCTTCTTTGAAGAGGGCAACTTTGACTTTGATATGCTGACACTAGGTGCGGGTTACCGTTTACCTGTTAACGCGACAACAGACGCGTATTTTGGTGCCAACTTAGAGCGTATCGACGGTGACGTAAACGACGAAACAGGTTACAGCATTAATGCTGGCCTTCGCTCGATGATCACAGAGCAGGTAGAGCTGGCGGGTGAAGTTGGCTACTACGATGTAGACGATGGTGAAGCGACATTTAGAGTAGGCGCCAACTATTACATCACGCCACAATGGGCTGTGGGTGCAAACTACAGAATCATTGATGATTTAGACATTATGCAGGTAACTGCACGTTACGCGTTTTAAGCCTTCCTCTCCTCAGGTAGGTAGCCGGGTTGCTCGACCCGGCTTTTTTGTGTCTATTGTTCTTCAGCTTCGTTTGGCTCAATATCTTCTTTTCTTTTGATATCTACACTTTCATGAAGCTCTGAATAGACCAGCACCGCCTCACCCGACTTGAGTCTGTTTAACACTTGCTGCACTTTCACATCTAGCGCAACTTCTTCAGCGCCGTAGTCCGTGCCCTCTCGCAGAACAAAAGACTCAGCCAAGCTATAAAGCGTATCGGCTTCTAGCGCGTCAATGGGGATTATCATTCACACTCCTGATAAAAAGCGTTTGGGTAAATTATTAGAACATCAACATTAGCGGCTGACATAACGACACGTAGTATTTACAGGTAAGGCTTCACTTACAAAACGTTTCACCCGTTCGTGCAGCCATACTTTAGGATTTAATATAGAACCTTGCATGAACCCAACGTGACCGCCTCGTTCACTTAGCTCCACGGTAACGTTGCGCGCAAGCTCTTCTTCCTTAGGCACAATTAAGTGATTCATAAAGGGGTCATCAATGCTATGCAATACCAGTGTAGGACAGTGGATCGCGCTTAAAAAGTGATACGCACTACACTTTTCATAGTAGTCTTGAGCGTCTGCAAAGCCGTGAAGCGGCGCTGTGATCTTCTCGTCGAATTGGGTAAAGCTGGTGATCTCTTCCACATCAGTTTTTGTTAGCTGTATAAGCTTGCGATAATCGATGTACTCCATTTTCTTACGCAGCGTATCCTTCATGCTAGTAAGTAAATACTTTTGATATACGCGAGAAAAACCCTGGTTAATTGATTTAGCGCATTCAGAAAGTTTAAGAGGTGAAGAAATGGCAATCGCTGCCTTAAGCCACTTTTGCGCAGGGTTTTCGCCCAACAGTTTCAATAGCATGTTGCCGCCAAGGGAAAAGCCGATGGCCACTTTAGGAATTCGTGGAAATTTATCGTGAAGCCACTCTAAGAAAAAGCTGGGGTCTTCTGTTTCTCCACTGTGATACGCCCGCGCTTTTAAATTTGGCACGCCGCTACAGCCGCGATAGTGCATCATCACCACCTGCCAACCATTCACTGACAATTGAACCATCATATCGTTCGCATAATGCGACTTAATGCTGCCTTCTAAACCATGAAACATCACCACGATACCCGATGTTTCCTGGGGTTTTGGCCCCCACGCCACATCGACGAAGTCGTCATCCGGTAATGTTAGACGCTCCATGTCGTAAGACAAAGGCAACCGCTTTTGAATAAAACGCGGCCATATGGTTTGCACATGACGGTTCTTCGCCCACCCTGGCACCTTAAAGCTGCTTTTTATTATCTTTCCATGCGATAGCGCTGATTTACTCATTTTGTGTTCTTATTGTGTTTTTACGATAGTTGGTTAACCACTAGGCTCACTAGTTGGCGCGCCTCGTTGTTGTCTCGCAGTCCGTATGCATTTATAAACGCTGCGATAGACGCGTTAAATACGTTAGACGATACAGATTGCCCTTGACCCAGATGCGTGACTGGCTGCTCATTGAACGACGCAACAATATCGTGCTGCTGCTGTCTTTCAAGCTCTAGCTCTTGTGCTTTGAGTGCGTCATATTCTGCTTGGTCTCCGCCTTTTTCGGGGCTCGCAGCCTTTCGCCTTGCACGGTGATACTGTAACTTTTCTTCGGTCGCATTTGATGCCGCAATCACTGCCTTAAGCTGTGGCAAATTAATGATGACATTATTCTCTAAACACCAGCAAATCAGCAAGAGAACGTTTACATTAACCTTGTGGTTGTCTTGCAGTAAAAGCGCAAGGGGAGCCATATCACCTTTGGTATAGCGAGAAACGCTATACTCCCAAAACGCGCGGTTTTCGATATTAGGCGTTGGCTTTGTCATACTCTTCTCGTTTTAGCTCAATTTGCTCTTGGGCATCTAGCCATGCCATCTCTTCTTCTTCAAGCTGTTGCTTAAGCTGAGTTTGCTTGTCGAGTAGGCCCATAAGCTGCGCCTTTTTGTCTTCGCTGTAAAGCGAAGTATCGGCAAGTGACGCTTCCACCTCAGCCAAAGCAGCACCACACTTCTCCATGGCTTTTTCGTGTTTTTCAATGGCTTTTTTAAGTGGCGCAACCCTTTGCCTAAACTCGGCTTCACGGCGTTTTTCTTCTTTACGATCTAATTTGCGTTCCGGCTTACTCTGCGCGCCAGTCTCTTGTTGCTCTTCGTTTTTGGCGTCGCTATTGGCCTTGGCTTTTTCCGCTGCCTGCTGTTTTAAAATCCAGTCGCGATAGTCGTCCAAGTCGCCTTTAAATGGTTCAACTTCGCCACTGTCTACCAAATAGAAATCTTCACATACCGAGGAGAGTAAGAAGCGGTCGTGCGAGACCAGTACCATGGCGCCTTCAAAACCTTGAAGCGCGATATTTAGCGCATGGCGCATTTCCAAATCTAAGTGGTTGGTAGGCTCATCCAGCAGCAATAAGTTAGGCTTCTGATAAACAATTAACGCCAATACTAAGCGCGCCTTTTCACCGCCCGACATAGGTGCCACGGGCGCTAACGCTTCATCGCCATTAAATCCAAATCCGCCCAGATAGTCGCGAAGTTGCTGCTCGGTGGCTTTTTCGTCAATGCGCTGCAAATGAAGAAGCGGAGTAGCGTTAGCATCTAATGTTTCTAACTGATGCTGAGCAAAGTAACCAATCTTAAGGCCTTTAGCCGTATTAAATATACCTTGCTTTGGCGCATGCACACCCGCCAATAGTTTGATTAGCGTAGACTTACCCTGTCCGTTTCTACCTAGAAGACCTATTCTGCTGCCAGGTACTAAATTGAGTTTCACCTGTTGCAGCACAATATGGTCGTCGTAACCCAGCTGTATCTTTTCCATTTGCACAAGCGGGTTTGGCAGTGCCGACGGCGGCGCAAAAGAAAAGCTAAATGGGCTTGCCATATGGGCTGGCAACAAGGTTTCCATTTTCTCCAATTGCTTAATACGACTTTGCGCTTGCTTAGCTTTACTCGCTTTAGCTTTAAACCGGGTAATAAACGAATTGAGGTGCGCTACTTTTTGCTGCTGCTTTTCGTATTCAATGTTTTGCAAGCGAATACGTTCAGCGCGCTGGGTTTCGTAAGACGAGTAGTTACCGGTGTAGGTGATAAGCTTCTGTTGTTCAACACTGATAATTTGCGCAACCGTGTTGTCGATAAAGGCTTTATCGTGAGAAATCAGCAACAGCGTTCCCGCGTAGCGTTGAAGCCATTTCTCTAGCCAAATAACGGCGTCTAAGTCTAAGTGGTTAGTAGGTTCATCAAGCAGCAGTAAGTCTGAAGGACAAAGCAGCGCTTGAGCTAGGTTTAGGCGCATACGCCAGCCGCCTGAAAAATCGCTAACTGGTGCGCTTAACTGCACATTGGTAAACCCAAGACCCGACAGAATGGTCGCTGCGCGAGCTTCCACGTCGTATGCTCCCGCTTGCTCGAGCTGCCCGTGAATTTGGCCAATCTTTACACCGTCGCCGCTTTTTTCAGCGGCTTCTAATTGCGCTTGTAGATTACGTAAATGTTTGTCACCGTCCACCACATAGTCTATCGCGGTTCGGTCAGTTGCTGGCGTTTCCTGTGCCACGCTTACAATTCGCCAGTCATTCGGTACGCTGCAGTCGCCAGCATCGACACTTAACTCACTTCTCAGCAGTGCAAAAAGCGTGGACTTTCCGCAGCCGTTGCTGCCAATCAGCGCTACTTTGTGGCCTGGAAAAACCTGCGCCGACGCCTCTTCTAGCAACATTTTTCGACCGCGAAGTAGCGATACATTTGAAAGCTTTATCATGAGTAACCTGTGATGGAACAAACTAGGGCGCGTATAATATCAAAAACTTAAGGTAAAAGCTGATCAACACTTACCATTTCAAGGTATAATAATCGCGAAATTCTCCAAAGGTATATGTATGTCAAAACGTGTAAAACGCCGCTTTGTTGCAGGGGCTACGTGCCCAAAATGCCAAGAGCTAGATACGATTTCGTTATATTTTGAAAATAACGTAGAAAAGTTGGAGTGCGTTGCGTGTGGATACAATGAAGCGCAAACTGATGAAAAGGTGAGTGCCGCCACACGCTCAAACGAAAATGTGATTGGCATCTTTAAACCGCACTAACATTCCTACCCACGTCTCAGTAAATCTTACCGTTAAGCCTGTGTAACACCTTACAACGCTGTGCTCAGGCTTTTTGCAAACGTCTCTTCATGCCACGCCAACACTGGGTATCCTCATTACCTAACAAAAGAGGTTGCTCAGGCATAATTTTTGTATTTCCTTCGCAAAGGAGTGAATATGAAACATGCTAAAAAACGTGTCTGCTATGTCCTTATAGCCTTGTTGCTTACGCTTATTGCCATAAGACTTTACTTGCCTTACGCCGCAGCGTCATACATCAACACGACGCTGAGTCAGTCAAAAGCGTATAACGGCCGCGTGGGCGATGTAGATTTAATGCTATGGCGCGGCGCATACAGTTTAGAACACGTTTTGCTTTATAAGGCGAACGGGCAAGTAGATAGGCCGCTATTTAAAGCTGACTATGTGGAGTTTACGCTTTCATGGTCACAGCTTTTCAAAGGTGCAGCGGTGGGAAAAGTCATTGTTAATTCCCCCGAGATTAATTTTGTAGACGGCAACACGGAGGAGAGAAGCCAGTCTGGTAAGGATGAAAACTGGTTATCTATCGCCGACCAACTCTTCCCGTTACGCATCGATAAGCTAACTATTAACCAAGGAAAAGTCGCTTTCCACAACCCCGATACTTCTCCGGCTATCGACATTGCGCTTCATGATATTCAGCTTGAAGTGAATAACTTGGTGAATAGCGATAACTTGTCAGACTCACGTGTAGCAACGGCCAAAGCGCAAGGACAAACGGCACAGCAGGGCACGATATCCTTAAACGCTAAACTCAACCCCGCAACAACAGCCCCCACATTTGACGTTGATATTCAAGCTGACAACGTTGGACTAGTGAACTTTAAGAACCTACTTGATACCTACGCACCGTTTGATCTGGAAGCCGGTACCCTCACGCTTGCGGCTGAAGTGGCGTCTAATGAAGGGAAAATAAAAGGCTATATCAAACCCATTTTGCATAATGTGGAGGTATTTTCTTGGAAGGGTGACATTGAACGTGACGGCGATGGTTTTATTGAAGGCAGTATCGAAGCCATCTCCGCGTTTGTCACCGAACTGTTTGAAAACCAAAGCGAAGACCAAATTGCTACACGGATTCCTGTTGAAGGCGATTTATCAAGCCCTGACACCCAAACATGGGAGGCATTTACCGCGATTTTAAAAAATGCATTTATCGAAGCTTTTAACGGCGATGTGGAGAAAAGTATAGAGTTGGATAGACTCGAGCTGGATAAGTTGGAAGCGCCGGAAGGCTCTGAAAATTAAGAGCCCTCGCCGCTGAGCGCGCTTAAATAGTACAGCTATCGCCACAGTCGTTGGCGCCGTCGCGCATACCTTCAATCTCTTGACTCTCTTGCTTGTCTTTTTCAGCCTGTTTCTCTGCTACTGACTGCTCAACAGAGTCAAAATCGATGCTATCAAACGCATCCATATCAAAATCGCTCATAACTCACTCTCTTAAATAGTAAAAAAGCTTCTTTTTGCTGAAGCCTTTGTATCGGGGCGCAAGTGTAATTCAAATGTATATTCTGGCTAAATGAAGACTTCGCCTAACTCATAACAAGATGAACTAGCGTGATGTTTTTTCAACACTACTGCACATCAACGAAGCGCCTTTGATGTCTTCACAGGCCTCTCCCCACGATGAGCGCCCCGCAATAAGTGTGATCGCCAATGGACGTGATTCAAATGAATACCGCGTTGCAATTACTAGTGCGCTTCAATTGTTCTAGTAATGCGGAGGCGGGGTTTCTTCTGACTGCTTAGCAATATTAGACGGCTCGATAGACTTAACGCGGTCAACGACATGGCGTACTTTAAAGGCTAAATCGTCAAGCTGCTTTTGTTGCGAAGACAGCGCATCGTTTAGCGCCTCAATGGTGTGCTCCTGAAACGCAACTTTAGTTTGAAGCTCTTCAATATAGCTATTGGCGCTATCTATTTGCTGTTGTAGATGCTCAGCGCTTTTCTCTGTCATGTAAATTCTCTATCTCTCTCGTTGCCATTCTTCGGCAAGGCCACTACTGCTTATAGACAATATATTATCATTGGGGAGGAAGGCGACGCCATACACAACTGCGGTCGGCGGTGAAACTGACTCTCGTGAAGCAACCTGAATAGATTGCACTTGCTCGCCAGTTTCCAAATCCCACAGGTATACTTTTCTGGCGGGAGAGCCTGTTAGTAAAAACTGACCATCTTTGGAAAACTCAACGTCTGTGAAGATTTTCTGACGCGCTGCATATTTGAGGGATGCCACAGGCTGCCCGGTTTGCACATTCCACACTTGCGACTTGCTCTGGCTGTCCGCAGTAAAACCAAAGCGGCCTTCATCATCAAGCGCTACTTTTGTTACTCGCGTGGGGTGGGTGAAGGTATGAATTATTTGCCCAGTGTCAGTGCTCCATAAATACGCTATGTAATCGTTGCCCCCCGTCAATGCGAACTTACCGTTAGGGGAAATATCAATGGAGTTAACCTTTTCTTGATGCCCTAAAAACTCTAGTCGACGCGAAGTACGAGGTTCAAAGTACATAACTTTGCCATTTGAGCGCGCCACCAGTATGCCGTTACCATTATTGGTAACCACCACATCTCTAATTGATGACTCGTCGATGCGCCAAAAACCTTCAGGTTCGCCGGTCTCCAGACTCCATAAGGCAAACGCCTCGCGGTCAGCGGTCACAACATAGCGTTTGTCGGCGCTAATGTGCACTGACATGACCAGGTTGTCACCTTCACCTTGGTGGCTCCAGTGATAAAGGGGCTCAATTTGTCCAATTCGCCATACGTTTACCCCGTTATTCACGCCAGAAACCACCGCTAACGTGCCGTCGGTAGAAATATCTGCGGCATAGGCGCCTTCTTCTACATGACGCCACTGCTGTATTGGCGTAGTATCAGGGACAGAGCATCCCATGGAATTACCTATAAGTACGATGAGTAACGCTATTCTATGGAACATTTGAGGCCTAAACATAATCAAATGGGTTTCGCTTTGTAAACGCTAGGTTTAACATAGCATGGATCACGCATCTTTAACTATCGTGCACACTGCCTTGGATGCAGCAGTATAGACATAGACGCATGATGATAAAAATTTATGGAGACGTTTTTATGCAGAAGTCGCTCGTTGCCTTATCTACTATCGCTGCGCTAGGCCTTTTCGCTTGCCAGCCAAATACATCTGATGAGGCCGCTTCTACAAGCGCTGATAGTGCAAAAACAACTTCTGTTTCAGCAGAAGAAATGACAGATACGCAAAAGCAAGCTTACGCCATGGGCGCAAGCATGGGTTTGTTCGTTAGCAACCGTGCCGAACAACAAGAGCAACTGGGTTTAACATTAGACCAAGATGCGCTACAACAAGGCTTTAAAGACGGTCTAAACGACACCCTTAAGTTTACGCCAGAGCAGATTCAGCAAATCGCTCAACAAGGCGAAGAAGTACTTCGCGCTAAGCAGCAAGAAATGGCGGAACAAGCCGCTGAAAAAAATATTGAAGCAGGCCTAGCTTACCTAGAAGAAAACGGTAAGAAAGAAGGTGTGGTAACTACCGAGTCTGGTCTTCAGTACGAAGTACTTGAAGAAGGCGAGGGTGCAAGCCCAGAAGCGACAGACATGGTTAAAGTTCACTACCGTGGCACCTTGCTAGATGGCACAGAGTTCGACTCATCTTACAAGCGTGGCGAGCCAGCAGAATTTCCACTTAATCGCGTTATTTCTGGTTGGACTGAAGGCGTTCAATTGATGAAAGAAGGCGCAAAGTATCGCTTCCATATCCCATCTGAACTTGCTTATGGTGCGCGTTCTACTGGCGCAATCACGCCAAACTCGACGCTTATCTTTGACGTTGAGTTGCTAGAAGTGGTTAAGCCTGAAGCAGAAGCGCCAACGGAATAAGTTAGTGCTTTAAGAAAAAGAGAAAGCCGACGCATAGCGTCGGCTTTTTTGTTTTAGTGAGTCAGCGTGATCCTTGCTTACCTTTTCCCTACGAGCCAGTGGGTTTTCACCACGCGCGTACCCAAATAGTAAAGTGGGTTATTCAATATGCTTGGTGCCTCGAATTACACTACTAAGCTTAGTCTAAATCGACCAAATTTCACGGTCTATTCCAAGCCTTTTTGGAACAATTTCGCCTTAAAACTTGGTGCTTAAAACAAAAGGTTTTAACGCTGAGGTGCGCGCCGTCTTTCTGTGTGTACCTTAAACGTAGCAAAATGATTTAACAGAGACTGACCCACCTTATACATAGCACAACCTAAAATAAGATATATCACGGTTTGCATACTATTTAAGCGAACAACGATATCAAGCAAGGCATACAACAATAACAGCGCGCCACTTAAAAACAGCATAAAACCGATGATAGTACCGCTGGTTTGGAACGGATCGTTCCCCGACCTTCGACGGTTCAACATTGGTATCCTGTTACGCATTCATTTCCCCTAATGGTTTGACTGTTATTTATACTACGACACTAAATGAAAGGTTTATGTTCAATAATTATTCAATCTGTCTCTTTTGTCACTTTTTGACGTACAGAAAGATTGCGTTTTGCCTTATTACCCACATAAAGTAGGGGTAATTAGCTGGATTATTTATAGGACATTGTGAAAACACCGCTTATCACTCGAAAGGGCTACTTAAAGCTTAAACAAGAACTGGATTTCTTGTGGCGTGAAGAACGACCTGAAATTACTCGCAAGGTAACCTGGGCAGCGAGCCTTGGTGACAGAAGCGAGAATGCCGACTACCAGTACAATAAGAAGAAGCTACGGGAAATTGATCGCCGCGTACGCTACCTTCGCAAGTGCTTGGAAAACCTAAAGGTTGTGGACTACGATTCACAGCAAGAGGGTAAGGTCTTCTTTGGTGCCTGGGTTGAAATTGAAAACGAAGCGGGCAAGGTGATGGAACTTAGGCTCGTGGGCTACGACGAAATTTTCGGCCGAAAGGATTACATTTCTATCGACTCTCCGATGGCGCGAGCACTGCTTGGCAAAGAAGAAGACGATGAGTTTGTTGTAAAAACCGAGACGGGCACGAAAGAGTGGTGGATAAACCGTATTTGGTACGACGCAACAGACAAACTGTGAGCACTAATATGCCCTATTTAATCACCCATTTGTAACACAATGATCAGACGACTTCCCCTACACCGCGGTGATATACTCACCGCTCCTATTTTCACTACCGACGCTGTGTATATAAGCCTTTCACACACCGTTTATTCGCCATTGCCTGACGCGAATTTTTAGTATCTTAGAGCGACTTATGATTATCAATAAAATTGCAGATGAACTTAGCGTTCAACCTTCGCAAGTAACTGCCGCTGTTAAACTTCTTGATGAAGGGTCTACCGTACCTTTTATCGCGCGCTACCGAAAAGAAGTGACACAAGGCCTTGATGACACACAGCTGCGTACCTTGGAGCAGCGCTTAACCTACCTGCGAGAGCTTGAAGAGCGCCGCGATGTAATCCTTAAATCTATCGAGGAACAGGGCAAACTAACCGACGAGCTTAAAAGCAGTATCACCAGTGCTGACAGCAAAACTACCTTGGAAGATTTGTACTTACCGTACAAGCCCCGTCGACGCACTAAAGGCCAGATTGCTATTGAAGCGGGCCTTGAACCTTTAGCTGATACCTTATTTTCTGCCCCAGATACCGATGCTGAAAGTGCAGCAAGTGAATACGTTAACGCAGATAGTGGCATTGCAGATACTAAAGCAGCATTAGAAGGCGCCCGCTATATCTTAATGGAGCGCTTCGCCGAAGACGCTACGCTGCTGGCAAAAGTGCGCAAGTACTTAACTGAAAATGCTTATGTAAAAAGCACGGTTGTATCAGGTAAAGAGCAAGAAGCCGCCAAATACAAAGACTATTTCGAACACAGTGAAAAGTACAAGAACGTACCATCTCACCGCGCGTTGGCGATGTTTAGAGGCCGCAACGAAGGCATGCTACACATTCAGCTAGATGCCGACCCGCAGTCAGAAGACAACGGCCCGTCGCATTGCGAACATATTATTGCCAGCCATTACGATATTATGCACCGCGGCCGTGGTGCAGATGACTTTTTAGCTCAAGTTGTACAGTGGACGTGGAAAATCAAAATTGGGTTACACATGGAAACTGAGCTATTCAGCGCCCTTCGTGAGCGCGCTGAAGAGGAAGCCATTGAGGTATTTGCTAAAAACCTAAACGACCTGTTGATGGCTGCACCTGCAGGTGCAAAAACCACTATGGGTTTAGATCCAGGTTTGAGAACCGGCGTTAAGGTAGCAGTCGTAGACAGCACAGGAAAAGTGGTCGCAACCAACACCATATTCCCGCATGCGCCACAAAATCAGTGGGATAAATCTATTCGCACGCTCACCACGTTGTGCAAGCAATACAAAGTAGATTTAATCAGCATTGGCAACGGTACTGGCTCGCGCGAGACAGACAAACTCGTTGGCGAAATGCTCAAGAACAACAGCGAGCTTACTGCACAAAAAATTATGGTCAGTGAAGCGGGTGCATCGGTGTATTCAGCCTCTGAGCTTGCTTCAAAAGAATTGCCTGACCTTGACGTGTCAATCCGCGGCGCAGTGTCTATCGCTCGACGCTTGCAAGACCCGCTGGCAGAGCTGGTTAAAATTGAACCTAAAGCTATTGGTGTAGGCCAATATCAGCATGACGTAAGCCAAAGCCAGTTAGGCAAATCGCTAGACCGTGTTATTGAAGACTGTGTAAACGCCGTTGGCGTTGACTTAAACACTGCATCGCCTGCGCTGTTGAGCTACGTATCGGGCTTAAATAAAACACTTGCGCATAACATTGTTAATTTCAGAGACACCAATGGTGCTTTCCCAGACCGTAAAGCGCTATTGAAAGTCGAACGTTTAGGGCCTAAAGCCTTTGAGCAAGCGGCAGGCTTCCTGCGCATTGTAAACGGCACCAACCCACTTGATGCCTCTGCGGTTCACCCTGAAGCATACCCAGTGGTCGATAAGATTGTTGATACTACCGCTGTTGCGGTTAACGACATCATCGGCAATACCGAGCTACTAAAAAGCCTGTCGCCAGACACCTTTACCAGCGACGCATTCGGTTTACCAACGGTTAAAGACATTCTAAAAGAGCTGGATAAACCAGGCCGCGATCCCCGTCCAGAGTTTAAAACTGCCGCGTTTAAAGAAGGCGTTGAAACCATTAACGATCTTAAACCAGGCATGATTTTAGAGGGTGTGGTTAGCAACGTGGCCAACTTTGGCGCGTTCGTTGATGTAGGCGTACATCAGGATGGACTGGTGCATATTTCAGCACTGACTAACAAGTTTATCTCAGACCCGCGCGAGGTAGTTAAAGCAGGCGATATCGTCAAAGTAAAAGTGCTTGAAGTTGACGTACCTCGCAAGCGTATCTCCTTCACCATGCGCTTAGGCGATACACCGAGTCAAAGCAATAATGCAGGCGGTAAACCAGCAGCAGGAAAACCACAAAGTAAAGGGGCTGGGCGTGCTAACGCAAAAGCAAGCCCTCGTTCAAATCAGGGTGGCGGCAATCGCAACAGCCAGCCTCAAAACAGCGCCATGGGCAACGCCTTTGCTGATGCATTTGCTAAAGCAAAAAAGTAAACAGTAGCGAATTTACTGTTGCTTATAGAGGGCCTGTCACTGACGGGCCCTTTTTGTATCACGCTTCCATTTAGCCTGCCGTTTTTGCTACATTAGATTGTGGTACATTAGTTCGGGCGCATAGAAATTTTATGTGCCCAAAAACTCTTTAGCCAAAAGCACCAAAATAGAGAATACCGAAATAATGAAGAGGTGTAGGTCACACCGAAACCGAAGTTCGTATATTGGTAGCGTTTAACAAGGCCGTTGACATGCTTTTAGAGCCTTAACGTTTAACGAAGGTAATGTTGCTCATTTGACCACAGCCTTTTTCTAGGCAGCACTTTCGGACAACCATAATGAGCTAAGGGCCACTAACCTTTGGTGTACGAGCGTAATCATCCAACTGTACAGCAAAGATTATCTGCCCCCATCAAAGGATGATTTTATGAACTCGCCTGTCTCAAAAAACATGCTGAATGTCAGCGCCGATTACCCCGACCTTCGGGATCGTTATTACCAGCCGAATCTTACTCCACTTAAGCCTTTTATCGACCCGCCAGGCAATTTGGTTATTTTAGACCAAGGAAAAGATGGAGCGTGTACCGGCTTTGCATTGGCCGCTACCATTAATTTCATTTACCGTCAGCAAGGCCGAAAACATACTGTTAGCCCGTGGATGCTTTATGCCATGGCTAAACGTCATGATGAGTGGTTAGGTGAAGCGTATGAAGGCTCTAGCTGCCGCGGTGCAATTAAGGGGTGGTACAACAGTGGCGTATGTAACGAGTCACTAACTGAAGATATTAAGCACAGCAACGAATTTGAAATGACCCTAGCTATTGCTAACAATGCAAGCAATCACAGGCTAGGTGCGTACTACCGTATTGAACGAGAAATTAGCGATTTTCATGCGGCGCTTAACGAAGTGGGCGTAATCTTTGTTTCTGCCAGAATTCATGAAGGCTGGAAAGATAGCGAAGGTGATGTAATAAGCCTAAGGCCTGAACCCATGGGTGGCCATGCGTTTGCCATTGTTGGCTATAACGATGAAGGGTTCTGGATCCAAAACTCCTGGGGGACGGATTGGAAGAAGTCAGGGCTGGCACTTTGGCGTTACGATGACTGGGCGTTAAACGTTATGGATGCATGGGTTGTTCAACTCGCACTTCCTATTTCAGGCACAGGAACTTACCATCAGGCTACGCGCTCTATTGCACAGGGTTTGTTTTCTCGCTCCACACCACGGGTGAGCATTCAAGATCACTTCGTTCATTTCGACGATGGACACTTTGATACCAGAAGTAAATATTGGAGCAATAAAAACCACGTCGATGCCATTATTGAAAAACTTTCTGACAGTAACCATCGCCATGTAATGCTATATGCACACGGCGGCTTAAATAGCATAAAAGCTTCGGCTAAACGCATTGCTGCCATGAAAGACACCTTTCTTAAAAACGATATTTACCCCATTCACTTCATGTACGACACGGGTATGCTAGAAGAACTCAAAGATATTCTGGGCTTTAAGAATAAAGAGATTAGCAACAAAGTTGGAGCCTTCACTGACTACACCGACCGCATACTAGAATGGGCAACACGTAAAGTAGGCGGCGCCCTGTGGCGAGAAATGAAATCAGACGCTTGCACGCCTTTTACCCGTACCACATCAGATGGTACGTATTTCCTAACGCAATTGGCCGCCTACTTGAAAGACAATTCAGATATTAAGCTGCATGTCGTCGGTCATTCGGCAGGCTCTATTTTTCATGCTCACAGCCTATCTAGGCTGTGTAAAGTTGATGAAAACATAACGATTAAGAGTCTGCATTTACTGGCTCCAGCCATTAGCTACCCCTTGTTCAACGAAAAGCTCTCTGCGCTTATAGAAGGGAAACACATTGAATCGACCACGGTTTACAACTTATCTGAAGCGTTGGAAAAAGATGACCACGTAGCGCGCATTTACCAGAAGTCGTTGCTCTATTTAGTATCAAATGCGTTTGAATCCAAACCAGAGATGCCCTTGTTAGGTATGGCTGTGTTTAATCAGCCGCTGCCTAACGTGACGTTTAAGTACAGTGAGGGGAAAGAAGGTGAACCCACCGCTGCCACATCCCACGGCGGCTTCGATAGCGACGTAGATACCATGAACTCGGTACTTTCAGACATCACTGGCGACTCACCTAAATATCCGTTTACAAAGGCAATACTGGATTATTAAGTCCTGCTGGTTTTAAGGCAATGCAAGGGAAGTGAAAGTGCTTTTTTCGCGATTTAGCCCTTAGCTATGACGGGCTAAATCGTTCGTGCAATGTTAAGCAGCTAGCGTTAATTACACGTTATCATGCTTGAAGCGATGAACCTTCTCTAGAGGGGGTGTAAGCTTGCAAATAAGCATTTTGAATTCGGCCAATCCGTGTTTGCATCGCATTAGACTCATTTGCCTGAAAGCCTTGTGTGTCTGCTGATGAAGATTGATTATCTAACACCATATTCGCAGTGGAATCGGTTGTGGTGCCTATATTTGTATCGGGCTGCACAGCTGCCCCAGTGTCTGCGACAATGCCATTGCTTTGTGCTGAGGTAGAACCTGCTGAAGCCGTTTCTGTTTGGCCTTTGGCAATCTCGCTACGGGCCTCTGTGGCTTTTTGAGAAGCCTCTGCAGCCACTTTTAAATCTTGTGATGAAGGTTCAGCTGGTGCGAGGGCGGCTGCGCGCACTTGCTCCATTTTTTTCAGCGTTTCTTCAGGCGTTTTTTCTTCTGAAACATCAATCGACACTTCGCCATCGGTCACATAGCGTTTATTGTCAGGGCCTGTAGTGTATTCATATTGCGGAGCACCGGCGTACTGACCGCCTGTTGAAGCATGCGCTTGCTCGTGAACCCTCACTTCCTGATCGCGGGCTTTTAACTGCTCAATTTCAGCAGCGTCTTGTTTCTCTTGCTGTTCTTGTTGCCTGTCTTGCGCGCCCTGCTTGCCTGCACTCTCATCTTGCGCATTATCTTTCTGTTGCCCAAATACGTTTTGAAAGGCAGCTTGAAGTTCTGTTTGTACCTGAGGGCGTTCGTAAGTAACCGGCGCTGGCGGCTGGCCGGGGCTCTTCGCTTTATCGGCTTCTGACCCCAAGCCTTTTTGAGAAGCCCCTTGCTGGGAATCTGACGCTTGGGGAATAGTTTCTCGCTGCACGTTATCTCTACGTGCAGACTCTGTATTTATGTTCGCCGTGGGATAAGCAATGGCGTTAAGGATTGGTGTAACGATATTCACCGTAACTGTTCCACCTACGCAAGCACGTCTATGATGGTACCAAGCATCTCATCGGCAACACCTAATACTTTGGCAGAGGCTTGGGCATTACGTTCGTTTACATTGAGCGCGATTAAGTCGTCAGTGAGACGCGTGGAGGTAGACGTTGAATTCGATGACGTGTTTATTGTGTCGGTATTGGTCGCAATAGGTTGAGCGGGTGCTACCGCATCCTCAGCAGTTCGCTGAGCAATATTTGATGCTGCCTGCGAAATTCCGTCGCTGGCATTTTGTAAACCATATTGAGCCGCTGCAAATGCAGAGCCTGCACCTAAACCATCAATACTTGTCATACACTACCCCTAACCTCTCATGTGCAATTATTAACCAATTTCACACAAATGGAAAGACATGTATCACACCCTGTCATTAACTTATTGTAAGCAGGCGATTTTTATTAAGCTGTCAAAGATAAGAAAAGCTTCAAACTATCGGCAAGCCGCGGTTTGAAGCTTCATGTCATCGCTTTATTAAGACGCCTTTTGCTGGTAAACGCCAGCGGCAAAGCGAAATAAAATGTCAGCAGTTTGCTGAGGATGTGAAATAAACGGCGCATGCGACGCATGAGGCAGAACAACGGTATCGGCCTGCGGATGTAGCTCACATATACGATCTATTCCGCTGGTCGGCACTAGACTATCTAACCTGCCATACAATCGTAACGTGGGTATAGTTATTCGCCCCACGTCTTGACGCATGTCTTCAGTAGACAATATGCGTAAACCTTTCTTAAGCGCTTCCTCGGCGGGATCTGGGAATTGGGTTACCTGTTCTCTGATCGCCTTAATATCCTGCTTTGCCGTTTCGCTGCCCATCGCTTGAATTGCCAAAAAACGTTCCAGTGTTTTCTGATAGTTCTTTTCAAGCTGAGTCTCGAACATTGAAAGTAAATCGGCAGCAATACCCGGCCAACAAGGCCCTGCTATAAATCGAGGTGTTGAAGCAATCGTTACCAGTCCGGTAAGTTTTTCTGGTGCTAACAGCGCTAACTTTTGGGCAACTAGGCCACCTAATGACCACCCAACCAACACACACTGGTCTGGCAGTTGGTTCACAATGGATTGAGCCAATGTTTCCACGTTATACGGTGACGGAACGAACTCCGCATTTTCCCCAAACCCAGGAAGATCTATGGTGGTGACGCGAAAATTATCACTTAAATAAGGGATAAAGGATGTGAACGCTCCGCTGTTCATACCCCAACCATGAAGAAATACCACATCTACGCCTGTACCCTGAGTACGGGTGACAAGCTCGCCGTTTGTATGCAAACTTTCCATTTACACCTCCTTAGGCAGTCACGTGTTTTTGAGGCAACACGAAATAATGAAAACAGGTCGACGTTCGACAATTCAAGGAAGTTGATGGAATCAACACTATGAACCTTTCATGCTTGCTATGTTATCAGGCAAGTCCTACGCCAGTATGTCACTGGTGTGAAGATGACATATTTTTTTTCGATGCCACGTTGCACGGAAGTAACTTACTTCAATATGGCCCTGTGGCAGGCCACGTCAAGCATAGCCACTATGACGCGTTACGCGTTTTGGGACTTCATACGTGGCCAATGTCATCACTGGTTCACCAGTTAAAGTTTACGCATTCCCTTACGGCAGGAAAAGTATTAAGTAACTGGTTTGTCCATAAAATGCGACAGTGCACTTTAACAGTGCCCAATGTGCTGCTTCCGGTGCCAATTAGTGCATGGCGACTTGCTACACGGCACTACAATCAGGCTACGCTTCTGTGTGAAAGCATAAGCAGTGAGCTGAATGTTCCAGTTAACCAGTCGTGGGCCAAACGACGGGGCTTTAGCGTGCAGCATCACTTATCCAAAATGGCGAGAGCCGAAAACGCAAGCCGTGTATTTAGTCTATCGACGCAGTGTATCGATGATGAGATAGCAATAGCGCAAGGCATTAAAGATGGCAGCAACTTCAGCGTTGCAATCGTCGATGACGTACTCACCACCGGCGTGACCGTGAATACATTGAGTAAAAGGCTCAAAAAACGCTACCCAAATTTACACATTCAGGTGTGGGTAGCGGCATTTACGCCACCACCTAAAAGCAGTCTGTATCAGAAAGCCTAGTGATCAGAAGCGGTGATACTGAAAAGCGCGGCATTCGCCGCGCCTTTCAAACTGATTTAGCGAATAAAATGCGATTGGTAGATTGCATTGGCCAGCATCTTGTTCGTGCCATACCAGTACCCTCTAAACTGCGTATTGTCGGTAAAGCCAATGACAACGCCGCGACCCATTTTTTGAGTCGTCACAGCAGTTGATTCAGCCATTAGCGCAACCATTCTTTTGTCACTAAACCCAGCCATGAGAGGCTCATCAGTGTAGCGTGCAGGTGTTATAAAGGGTGAGCTACTGGCCTCCACTATCATATTATTGGTTTTAAACATGGGCAGTGTGTCGTCATCATAGCCGTAGAACAATGGATGAGTATTGTCGATATTGGCTTCAAACACAGCGCCAGCCACCAACTTTCTGGCGTATAACGATGCGCCATCTTTATAGCTGAGTTCGCTTTCATCGAACGCGTTATCAATACTCTCTCGACTAACAATTTCTACGTCTAACCATTTATGTTGAGCGAAATAACGCAACGCGGATTTCTGCCCCACGATCACGCCACCGGCTTTCACCCACTGTTCAATTTGAGTTCTTTCACTTTCACTGAAGCGATATCCACCGCTAGGGAATAAAAGGTGAGTATAAGTAACGCTCGGATCATTAAGCGCGCTTGTCAGATGTTGTTGCTCAACAATACTGGCAGCCAGCCCCACTTTTGTGTCGAAATAGTGCCATATTTCACCCGCTTCGTATTCACTGGTGCCTTCGCCGCCCACTATTAACACCTGTGGCAAGGTAACAGGTGCCATGCTCCGGCTACCCAAATCGTGCCCTGTGGGTGTTAACCCACTGCGCAAACTAAACACAGGCACCTGAAGTTGCTGTTGCGCATCGCGCAAAATGGCCGCCAAGTCTTCTGGCTGACCCAGTCCTTTTGGTACAACTATGCTGCCAGGCTGAAGCTTAATGCTTTTGCCATCGTATTTAATAGCGGAAAACGCTTCTTCACTACTACGTACCTTAACGCCAGCTTCCAATAGCGTTTGCAGCATGGCTGGCGCATAGTACTGCTGCCATGAAAACGCATACGCGTATGCGTCTGGGTGAATATCGTTAAGTGTTGGTTGTGCAAGTGCGGTGTTGTCGCTAAGTTTTAGGCTTCGCGCATCGCCCCTATCTAGAGGCGCGTAATCCAAATTGAAAGCCAAAGCCAAATTCCACGTTGATACATCGTAAAACGTGTTGTTCTCAAACGAGGTTTGGGTAGAGAAAATTGACTTTACTAAACGGTATTGAGGCTGGTTTGAAGGAATATAAATCGCGCTACCTGCACCATAGCGAACTTTGCTTACCTCAACATCTTTCGTTAACACCTCGTAATTAATATGATGCTGTTCAAGCAATGCAACAAATGCGTTAAAGCGAGCTGTGTCATTCGATGCACTAACAACAAAACCTACCTGCTCATCCTTTGCAGCCAGTGACTGTGTGCTCTTAACAAAACCCGATTGATAATCGAGAATAGCAGCCTTATTTGCCAATGCGCCTCTAAAAGTGCTTAAAGTCGTAGTAATTTGATTTGCTATGGTGTCTTTGAAGGCAAGCTTGCCATTAATAGAGTCCTGAATGTGGCCCCGTGAGCTTGCTTGCTCAAAAAGAATACCCACACTGCCGTGTAAATCAGGATAGGTCGAGCCTTTGCCTGCGTAGAAATCGTCAAACGCTTCTTGGGTAAAATAGAGCTCCCCTTGCTCGTCAAACGCGGCAGCGTGATACTGGGCAAGCGCTTCAGTTAGCGTTACGTTCTCATCAGGCGTCAGTGGATTTTTACGCGAGCGCACACCAGGCTGGAAAAAATAGGTGCTGTCTGTCCCCATCTCATGAAAATCGGTGAGGATATGTGGGCGCCATTTATGAAACTGTTTAATTCGCGCCTGCGACTCTGGGTGCGCCAGTAATAGCCAGTCGCGGTTTAAATCAAACCAGTAATGATTTGTTCGACCTGACGGCCACCCCTCATCGTGTTCACGATGTCGACTGTCAGAAACCAGCTGCTTGCCCTTGTGCATATTTGCCCACTGAGCAAATCGAGAAAGCCCGTCGGGGTTGAAAGACGGATCAAACAGCACAATATTGTTATTCAACAAGGCATCAATTTCTTTACCTTCAGCCGCGGCCAAATAATAAGCCAACGCAAGTGAAGCATTGGTTCCGGAAGGCTCGTTACCGTGAATACTGTAGCCCATGTAGAAAATAAGGGGAGCATCGCTACCTACTTTCTTGCCGCTTTCCATTGCATCAATGTGTTGCTGCCTCATCGCCTCAATATTGTTTCTATTTGAGGGCGCTGTGATTGTCAGTAACAGAAGTGGGCGGTTTTCGTGAGTACGGCCGGTTTCTTCAATGGTGATACGGTCAGACTTCTCGGCAAGTAGCTTCATATAATTGACGACTTGGTCGTGACGCACATGCCACTCGCCAATGTTGGCGCCTAGTATCGATTCAGGCGTGGGAATAGCTGGGTTGTAGGATACCGTGTCAGGTAAGTATGCTGTCACCGGCTGCCCGCCTACATCAGGTGCAATAGTAACAGTTGAAGCAGAGGCGGGATGTGCTAATGATTTCTGACTGGCTGTTGCCCCAAAGGCGATGGTACCAAAGGCTAATAATGAAACGAGTGAGAATGGATTCTTTTTGGCGGTGTAATGCAATTTCGCGAACATAGCGCTTCCCGTCTTGTTGTTATGGTTGAGAATAGTGTCGACGTGCACGCCTCTCAACAAATTCGATTCACTGGAATAATTTATTTAATTAATACCTGACTGTTTTACTCAGGTAAATTTGATACAATAATCCAAATTTCAAAATATGTAGGACTTGCTGATGATAACTATATCAGAAGAAGCCCAGGCTCACTTCGTAAAACTGTTGAGTAAACAAGAGTCTGGCACGAATATTCGTGTATTCGTCGTAAATCCAGGCACTTCGTCGGCTGAGTGTGGCGTGTCCTATTGCCCACCAGACGCGGTTGAAGAAACAGATACCCGTTTGCCATTTAATGGTTTCGATGCGGTCGTAGATGAAGAAAGCGCGCCTTATTTAGAGGAAGCGGAAATTGATTACGTTACCGATCAAATGGGCTCACAGTTAACCTTAAAAGCACCTAATGCAAAAGCGCGTAAAGTGTCTGACGACGCACCATTAATTGAGCGAATTAACTATATGATTGAGTCGGAAATCAATCCTCAGTTAGCGAGCCATGGTGGCAATGTTGTTTTGACAGAACTGACTGACGATGGCTATGCCATACTTCAGTTCGGCGGCGGCTGCAATGGTTGCTCAATGGTAGACGTAACGCTTAAAGAAGGTATTGAGAAGCAAATGGTTGAGCAATTCGCTGGCGAGCTTAAGGGCGTGCGCGATGCGACTGAGCACCAAGCGGGTGAGCACTCTTACTACTAAGCGTAATATTGCACTTGCTTAAGTGCATATCTCGATAACTATCTCATGCTAAAGCAAGACATTCACAAAAGCTGGCAACGATTCAAAATAGGTCTATCTATTTTCGTTGTCGGCGTCTTGCTGTTGTTTACCTTAAGTGAACTTCATATCGCGCTGCATTACCTGAGCCTTCTTATATTATTTGTCGGTTTCGCTATCGCCATGTTGGGTTACTGGGGAATTTTTATTCAGCGCTTTTCTTTTATGAAAAACAAAAAGCCACCGCCTAAATTCTGATTACTTCCGGCTCTACGCCATATCTTCTTGCCCTATTCTTTATGTAAGCCAGTCTGATTGCACTCAGTTTTACCCATACGCCATACTCTACATTGCGCAGCTGTCTCCCGTTCATTTATGTTCGCCTAGCGCTCGTCTCGGGTTATAGGTAGATTAGAGGTTGCGCAAAGTGCCTAACAATATGAAAAGGAGCTGTGGTGAATACAACAAAGAAGCTGGGCCTGCTTGGCGGAATGAGTTGGGAATCAACGGTCAGTTACTATCAAGCCATAAACCGTGGTGTAAACGCTCGACTTGGCGGCCTTCACAGCGCACCGCTGATAATAAGCAGCGTTGACTTTGCCCACATAGAGCAGCTTCAGCATAAAGGAGAATGGGATAAAACCGCCGATATACTGATCCGCGAGGCGAAGCACTTAGAAACTGCGGGTGCAAAAGCCATATTAATTTGTACCAATACCATGCACAAAGTAGCAACAGACATAGAGCAGAAGATCACCATTCCACTTATTCACATTGCCGACGCTACGGGGTGCGTGTTGCAACAAGATAGGGTTAAGAAAGTTGGGCTACTGGGCACCCGCTTCACCATGGAACAAACCTTTTATACATCACGCCTTAAAGAGATTTTTGGCATTGATGTTGTTACTCCAAATGCCCAACAACGAGACACGGTTCATAACGTTATTTATGAACAATTATGCAAGGGCGTGATTTGTGTTGAATCCCGTAACGCGTATATTGACATTATAAATGAACTGGCGGCCGAGGGTGCTGAAGGCATCATTTTAGGCTGCACAGAAATTGCCTTATTAGTTCAACAACATCACACCAAAGTTAAGTTATACGATACTACCGCTATCCATGCTTCAGCTGCGGTAGATTTTGCATTAGCTCCCTAAAGCGTTAGCAAAGGGTAAGTAGCGAAACACACATAACCTAACTTTGATAAAGGGGAATTGGCCCTACTATTTTCAGAGGACACAGCTATGTTTAGCCACGTAATGATTGGTGCGAACGACCTTGAAGCATCAAAAAAATTCTACGATGCTATTTTAGGAGTATTAGGATACGAACCAGGCGTTTTTGATGAATACGGACGGGTTTTTTACTATACGCCGAAAGGTATTTTAGCGCTAACAAAGCCGATTAACGGAGAGGCTGCCACACACGGTAATGGCACCACACTCGGCCTTGCCGCTCGAACACCAGACATCGTTGATGAATGGCATAAAGTAGGAAGCGAGAATGGGGGCGTGCCATGCGAGGACCCACCGGGTATTCGAGGCAATGGGGAACGCCAACTTTACCTTGCTTATTTGCGAGACCCAGCAGGCAACAAGCTCTGTGCCACGCACATCGTAAGAAAATAGCTGTAGTGCTGCCTGCTTAAATGATCACGCTCTTTTTGCAGGCTATTCACTTTTAGCTGTCTATTTGGCCCAAAGCCCTTTGAATAATAGCGTTTTGGGTAATGCCTAGTTATGTCTACATATAAGCCCTAACCAAACGAAACTGCATAGGTGTTACTGTCTGGCCGCTCAATATCCTAAACGGGTTTCGCCTTTTCTCTTCTTTGCACTATACATTGTTGCTAGATGAATTAACCTTGAACCAGTAAAAGCTCAGCTAACAGAGGGAATATGACACCTGAAGAAACTGGCAAGGCCTACGACACCATTACACACCTTTGGACTCGCCCTGAATTTAATCAGAAAAATGGGTTAACCGCCTACCAAAAAGCACTGTCATTTTTAGCGGACACCCCATCACAAGAGCCTGATACGGTGCCTAGCGAAGCGCTTGATAAGGGAGAAGCGCATGATAAGAGTGAAGCGCCTAATAAGGGAGAAGCGAGCAATAACGACAAACCAAAGAAACGAGGTTACGCACTAGACATAGGTTGCGGATGCACCAATCGTTTTGTGCCGATTATCGAAAGCGCAGGGCTAGCTTACGAAGGCATAGATGTTTCTAAAGATATGCTGGCCATTGCGACGTCCCAATTACCCGCTCATACCTTCTATTGCGCCGACGTGTGTACATTCACTATCCCCAAGCACTATTCGTTTATTAGCGCTTGGGATAGCTTTTGGCATATTCCCCTAACGCAGCAAGAGCCTTTGCTTAAGAAGCTAGTGGATCACTTAGACGATGACGGTGTGTTGCTTTTTAGCTGTGGAGGTACAGATGAAAGCGGCCAACACACAAACGAAGTGATGGGCCCAGAAGTCTACTACGCCTCGCTGGGGCTACATAGATACATAGAAATATTGATAGAAGCAGGCGGGTTTGTTCGTCACGTTGAATTCGATCAGCACCCTGAACTACACACTATTATCATTGTGCAAAAAAGAACCGCGCAAAAACACATTAGCAAGAATAATACTGAATGATGCCTAGAAAAACTGAGAGAGGCAGCGTGCTCAGCACGCCTTCCCTAAGTAAGGTCAGCGAAGCGTTATAAAACACTAGCTTTGCGGTGTCGCTAGCTCACCGCGTTTATCTAATCGATAAAAGCTCCAGGCCAATGTCATACCGCGAGCGAGTAAAAAGGCAAGGAGAGCATACCAAAGGCTGACGTTACCCTGATCTTGCGTGAGATACCAAACGGGGAAATACGCCCCTAACGCACTTATTATCATGGTATTTCTCATTGCGCTGGCTCGGGTAAGACCAACAAATACGCCATCGTACAAAAAACACCAATGCGCTAATAGAGGAAGTAATACCATTAAACCAAGATAAGGTAGCGCAGCTTTTACAATGTCACTATGTTCGGTAAGCAGCGCGATAATGGCCTCACCGCCAGCGAAAAATATCAAGCTATAAATAAGGGCAAAAATACTCGACCAGACTAACCCTTGGTAGGTGCGTCGTTTCACTTCGCTGCTGTCTGACGCCCCCTTGGCTTCACCCACCAGCGCTTCCACCCCATAGGCTATGCCATCAAGTCCCAATGCAATAAGAACAAAGAACTGCATGAGTATGGCATTGACGGCCGCCGACGTTTCGCCGTAACGGGCACCTTGAATGGTGAGAAACGCTAAGCAGCCCTGTAATGCTAAGTTACGTAATAGCATGTCACCGTTAAGCTTCATCAGTACCTTACGAGCTGCACGGTTAAACCACGATGCACTCACCGCGACACCGCCTACGCGCTTAAACGCCACCGCTAGCGCCATTATAGCCATGGTATACTCAGCGATAACACTGGCCAGCGCCACGCCAGCTACAGACAAACCAAGCCCGAACACAAACACTACATCGAGTCCCGCATTCAATAAATTTCCCACAATTTGAATAGCCATGACGCTGCGCGTTTTTTGCTGCCCTACTAACCATCCAACTAATGCCAAATTAAGCATGGCAGCTGGTGCGCCCCATACCCGCGTCGAAAAATAGTCTTGAAGATGCAGGGCAACTTCACTGTTTGGCTGAGTTAAAGCTAAGCCTATAGACAAGATAGGAGATTGAAGAGCGAGTACCACAGCCCCCAACACTAGAGCAACCGCCACCGTTTGCCACAGCACTTTTGCTGACTCTAATGTATTGTTCGGTGAGCCTTTAGCTTGTGCACTCAAACCTGTTGATGACATGCGAAGAAACCCGCACACCCAGTATATTTGCGTTAAGATAAGTGCGCCCACCGAAGCCCCTGCAAGCATGGCTGGTAAAGACATGTGTCCCAAAACCGCGGTATCCACCAAACCTAATAGAGGCGTAGTAATATTCGCTAAGATCATGGGAAGCGCTAACGCCAACAGACGGGAATGGTCGTCAAAAAAGGAGCGCTGAGTTAGTTGAGCAGGGGACATAAATGATCTCAGTAGGGGTTAATTTCGCTATATACTATCAACCTATGCAGCGGCATAAGTGAAATGCGTACCAGCTTGACCATGTATAAGATTGGCCAAGTCGCATTATTTGGAGTTTACCATGCTATTGAATTTGATTAGGCACTCAGTGGATGATGATATGAAAACCAACAATGTAATTCAAAATAGAACGACGAGTCGTACGCGTTTGAAGATCTTATCTTCAATGCTTGCGGGAATTTTCAATGTTTTGTTGGTCTCACCTAGCATTGCTTCAGGCTCAGATGCAAACCCTGTTGCTGATGCGACTTCCACTACAAAGGAACAAAGTGGTAGTAACATCGACTCTAGTGTGAGCACCACGCCTAACGCCGCCATTTTGCTTTATCACCATGTGTCGTCTTCAACACCAGCCAGTACCAGTATTTCGCCTGAAGCCTTTAAATCGCACATGGAATACTTGGACGCACACCACACTGTTGTTTCGCTTCAGGACGTTGTTTCTGCGATACAACACAACACTACACTGCCAGAAAATGCGGTTGCGATTACGTTTGACGATGGCTACGCAAACATTTTAGACAATGCTCACCCAATACTGGCTGACCTAGGTTTTCCCTATACCGTGTTTATCAACCCTGATGAAATTGGCGTAGGTCCTAAGCAGCTAACATGGGAGCAAGTTATTGCTATGCATAACGATGGCGTTGTTTTTGCCAACCACACGCTAGACCACCTTCATATGCTAAACGGTGAGCAAGCAATGGGCGAGCGCGCATGGCTGGAGAAAGTTTGGCAGAACGTAGAAAGTGCTGAAAAGAAGATTGAAGATAAACTGGATATTAGCCTTAAATATTTAGCGTACCCGTTTGGTGAATACAACACGGCGCTCGCTAATAAGCTCAAAGCTGAAGGTTACATTGGATTCGGGCAGCATTCCGGGGCTGTGGGCCTATCTAGCGACATGCAGGCACTACCGCGCTTCCCCGCGGCCGGTCCTTACGCCAATTTGGCAACGCTAAAGACCAAGCTTAATAGTCTAGCCATGCCAGTGACGCAAAGTTCACATAAAGACCCTCGTATGACAACACGAAACCTGTCATCGCCCATTAGTTTAACGATAGACAGTGACGATGTTCGCCTTACACAAGTAAATTGTTTTTTCGGCGGCGACCCTATAGAGACTAGCCTAGAAGAAAATGTGCTTACGTTTACCCTTGATGAAACGCTTCCAGTAGGACGTTCACGTGTGAATTGTACAGCACCGTCTAATGCGCAATCAGGGCGTTATTATTGGTACTCTACGCCCTTCTTTGTGGCAGATGAGAACGGTAATTACCCAGACTAGGGCATGTCGATAAGGCACATCTATGCTTGAGCGCGAGCGCATATCGATTGGGCTCGCGCTTATATAAGGAAACGCTTACCTATACAGGTTTAGAAAATCGAATAAAGCCTTTATTTATCGACTCTTCCACAAAACTATGGCGCTGATAGAAACGAATGGCTGGCACGTTCGACACTTCAACATCTAGTACCACTTTACGTTTATTCAGTTTTTCTGCTCGCGCTTGCATAGCATCTACCAGTATCGTTCCCACGCCCGTTCGACGGGCACTTTCTTCAACAGAGAGATGGCCTATCATGAGTTCGGTATTAGTAGGCGGCGTAAGATTGATGGCCACGGTCTGATTGCGCATGAGCACTGTCATAGCCTCATCGAGGGTAAAGTACGATGTGATGCTATCAAGGGTCGCCCTATCAAATGTTGCACCAAGTTTGCTGTGCCAAGAGGTCACAACACCGAGTACTTCGTCGCCGCTACACGCCACCCAATGATTCTTAAAGCCATATTGCCCGCCACCGAGCTCCCATGCATGAGACAGGTAGCCCTCAGCTGTTTTATTTTTATTTTGTCCAAAAATAGACGTTAACAAAGACTGCGCCGCATTCAATATAAGCGGCGTAGTTTGCGCAGCATCAGATGCCACACCTTGCCTTATTTTGATTTCCATATTACTGCTTCGAGATTATTATTGGCATATCAGCCAATATTTGCTGGGAATCACTTATCGATAGCTTTCCTGGCTCTCTTTTTGGTTTGAATCTTCCTATCACCCTAGCTTCAGGGTCGACAAGTACGACAGATGCACTGTGATCAACTAAATAGTTGGGGTTATCGGTACTTTCAGCAATGGCATACATCATTCCTAAATTACGTACAAACGGGAATAGCGCCTTGTGCTCTCCAGTTACGGCAATGAACTCCTCATTAAAATAGCTCACATACTCTGAAAGTCTTTCAATTGAATCGCGATTTGGATCAACGGATACAAAAACAATTCGAATAGGTTCGACACTATTTAATGCTTTTAGTTCAGGATATATGCCGTTCAGTTCAGCCATGGTAGTTGGGCAAATATCGGGGCAGAAGGTATAGCCCACAAATACTAAGCTCCACTGCCCTTCAAGCGACGAATTATCAAACACTTCACCTTCATGAGATGTAAGTGAAAACGGTGATAATGCTCTCGGCTCTGGGTAAGTCTGAAAGTATTCAGGCTGACTTTCAACATTTGGGGGCGCGATATACAGCGCCCCTACGATGCCTGCACATAGCGCTAAAAATGCAACAAGGCCGACGGTAGTTCGTTGATTCATAAACTCAGTGGTATGTAGTGATCTAAGAGTAATACGACAAACAATACCATGAGATGAATAATTGAAAACCTAAAAGTTTTCATTGCAGTTTGTGGCTCTGCATCGAATTTTAACTTTAATGCATAGTATAAAAACCCAATGTTAAGCACACTTGAGCCAATCAAATAAATGAGATCGCTCATGCCTGTAAGGTAGGGCAGCAAACATACAAGCCCCAACAATACTGTATACAGCAACACTGACGTTTTCGTAAATGACACACCGTGGGTTACCGGCAGCATGGGCACCTTCGCTTTGGCGTAATCTTTTTCTCTATGAATAGCGAGCGCCCAAAAATGCGGCGGCGTCCAGGTAAAGATAATCAGCACTAAAAGCAGGGCATGGGCATGTATTTCCCCTGTAACCGCGGTCCAACCTAGAAGCGGTGGAGCAGCCCCTGCTAAACCGCCAATCACGATGTTTTGCGGTGTCGCTCGCTTTAAATACATCGTGTAGATAAACGCGTAGCCTACTAGACTTGCTAAGGTTAACCACGCGGTTAGCATATTCACAAAAAGAGCTAACACTACAAATCCAACCACACCTAAAACGCCTGCAAACCACAGCGCGTTGTTTATGCTAACCTTGCCTTTTGCGACGGGGCGATTAAATGTACGCGCCATCACACTATCTATCTTATGGTCGACAACGTGATTAATAACCGCAGCAGACGCAGACAACATACCAATACCCAATAAGCCACAGATAAGTACGGTTGCGTTTACCCACGAAGGCGTAGCTAAACACATGCCTACTAACGCGGTTAACAGCAACAACATGACGACATTAGGCTTAGTCATTTCATAGTAATCTCGCCACGTGACTACATTGTGCTGACGTGAAGTGCGCGCATGTAAAGAGACCGATTTAGCCATGGAAACCTCCTGGAGCTTTAGGGAGAATATGAGAAGACGTTGACGCGTTTAAAGGGTCGTGCAAAGGCGCTTCGTGGATGCTAAATGCACCTGCACCCTGCAGTGGTTTCGAACCTGAGAATGAGCCTGTATTTCGTTTTTCTGTACCGAAGACGTTATCGTTTTCTAGTGCCAAAAATACGGTAAAAATGAGGTTGAGTAGGGAGAGAAGTAACACGGCTGCGGCCGCGTTATGCATTACAGCGACAGCCAGCGGCAGCATAAAGATAATGTTACTAAGTCCTAATGCCACTTGCGTGCACAATGCTACCAACATAAACGCACCCACATATTTTTGTTTACTTGTGGTGTAGCGGCTTACCAACACACTTATACCTAGTGCTAGCAAGTATAAAAACGTGATGACCGCGCCGAACCTATGCACTATGTGCATGGTAACTCGTTCGCCGTAATCGTGAGCACCAAACTCATAGTTGTCTGCATCAGGCACACTGAATGCACCTGCCAAATCAATTCTTTCCTGCCAACCGCTTTCACAGACCGGCATTTCCGTACAGGCCAACGCAGCATAATTGGCAGAAGTCCATCCACCAAGAGCAATCTGGGTAACAAGCACGCCAAGCCCAATGAAGGCGAAAAGTTTAAGGTTTCGTTGAAAGACTTTGGCTTGAGGTAAGTCGGTAATATCCTGATCATGCATAGCTGACGCTATGGGCGCTTGTTTAGTTTTCGATGCATCGCCTGCGGTGTTGCGCAAGCGGAGGTAGAGAATAAACAGGCAAGAGAGTACAGAGAAGCCCCCCAGCAAATGCCCCATAACTACGACGGGAAGCAGATTGAGCGTCACGGTCCACATACCAAGTGCTGCCTGGAAGATAATAAGCCCCAGCAGTAACAGAGGTAATTTAACGGGCATTCCTTTGTCGCGCTGCCGAATAGCAATAATGGCAATAGCCAGAACACACAGCCCCAGCGTTCCTGCAAAATAGCGGTGAATCATTTCATTCCACGCCTTAAACGCCTCAACTGGACGTTCGGGAAAAGCGGCGTTGGCTTGGGCCACTTTTTCCTCACTCAAAGGCACGGTTAAATTACCGTAGCATCCAGGCCAGTCGGGGCATCCTAGCCCCGCGTCGGTCAAACGCGTATACGCACCGAGAATAATAACGACCGCCGCCAAAAAAATACTGAATAGGGTTAATTTTTTCATGGCCATTATCCTATACGCGATAATTTTAGGAGCTTTCTCATATCTACCAGCATGTTGCGGCTTTCCATCACGGCGTCTTTTCTATCGTCTTTAATGTCGTAAAAGAGCATGGCGTTATTTTGCGTATCAACAATATAAACACTGCTAGAGGCAAGCGCCGTTGGTGTAGTAACGGGTAAGGTTTCGACAAAAGGGTAGTCTTCTAGCGCGGCTATCGCAGTTTGGTCGCTTGAAGCGGTAGTAACGACCACTGCTTGGGCACGGTCCGATTCTTTACCTAGCGCAAGCCACACTTGGTTAATGCTAAAAAGTGCGTTTTCGCACACTGCGTCACATTTACTTGGCATCACATACAACAAACGCCATTTAGGTTCCGCGTTTTCTAAAAGCGCACTCATGTCGATGGTCGGCGCGAGCAGCTGACCTTTATTTGTCGCGCCTTTAGTAAACCAATCGTTATCAAGTGCGAGCTTTGCCAAAACAACAGGTAAAACAAACACGGCTACCATAATAATTAATGTTTTTTTCGAAGCAGCATTACTCATAACTACGTCCTTTCTTACTAATTGCAAAGCCGCCAATGGCTGCAGCGGCAATAGCTAAACCAAACCATTGAACTGCATAGCCAAGGTGCTTTTCAGGAGACATTACGACGGCCTGATGTTCACGAATAAACGCGGGGTCAGGCGTGGTAAGGTGAAGAATAAAGGGTAAAAGTTTGCGCTCTAAGGCGTTGCTTAGTGCAGGGAATTCTATGTGTTGTACCAGCGCGGGGCTTTGCGACAAAGCCATGTTGGTTTCCTTCACTAAGGGGTTGTTACCCGGCACGCTAAGCACGCCGATTAATTCGCGCGTTTGGCTTGTAAAACTTATATCCGGTAGCGTGCGCGTTAAGTCTGGCGCAGGCACCCAGCCAAAGTTAACCAAGAGCCACCCGACATTGGTATTTACCGGTACGATGACATCGAACCCCACCCGCTGATTGTGAATCTGATTATCTAATAGCAACACATGGTTAGCGTCTATTGCGCCGCTGAACGATACGGTAATATCCCGGGGATCATCATGAGACAACGCCTCTTCTAAACTCAAGGTTCCATTACTTTGCTTTTGCGCTATGCTAGCTAAGCGTTGTTGCTTTTGGACCATGCGATCAAGTTGCCAGTACCCTAAACCGCACATAATCGCCACACTAAAGCCCGTGAGTAACCAAGGAATAACGTGGCGAGTGCGAGAAAACATGATTATTTCGCACCATGCAAAATTAGAATAAAAACAGAGGTGAATATGTTGATAAAAATAGTCCTTGTTGCGTTGGTGCTGTACATGATTGTGAATTTGTTCATGGCGATGCGAATAATGATGAAAAATGACACGTCTAAGGGCCCTATGAGTAAGTACATTGGTCGACGCGTGCTCACTTCTGCCGTCATTGTTATTATTATTCTTATCGCTATTGGTACCGGTTTAATTACCCCAAACCCAAGGCCTTACTGAGTTTGGGGATTCCTTTTAAAGTACGTAAACAAAGATGTAGAGCATGACCCACACTACATCTACAAAGTGCCAGTACCAGCTCCCCGCCTGAAACGCGAAGTGGTTTTCAGGCGTGAAATGCCCTTTCAAGACCCTAAAAAACAGTACAATTAGAATGATGGTGCCAAGGGTCACATGCATGCCGTGAAACCCTGTGAGCATAAAGAAGGTATTGCCGTAAATGCCTGACTGAAGCGTAAGCCCCAAGTCGCGATACGCATGTATGTACTCTTCTACCTGTAGGAACAAGAACCCACATCCAAGTAAGATAGTGATACCCAGCATTAGGGTTAGCTGTTTGCGTTTGTTTTGCTCTAGTCCCACATGAGCGAAGTGCAGTGTAATAGATGAGATAAGCAAGATAACCGTGTTGATTGTGGGCAAACCCGCAGCACTCATTTCCTGTGTGGTAGTGCCGCCTGGCGTTGACACCAGCGGCCACATGGCCTCAAAGGTCGGCCATAAGACCTCATTGGTCATAGCGTTGTTCGATGCGCCGCCCAGCCACGGAACGGAAATAAATCTCGCGTAGTAGAGGGCGCCGAAAAACGCAGCGAAAAACATTACCTCTGAAAAGATAAACCAGCTCATACCTTGTCGATATGAACGCCCCAGCTGATCGCTGTAAAGCCCTGCCATAGATTCGTCTATTTGATTTTTAAACCAACCTACAAGCATAACGAGCAATACTGCTATCCCCGCTAAAAGGATATGACCGCCATAGCCTGTTTCACCTTTGGTTGCTTGCACCACATAATTGCCCGCACCTACGGCGATAAGAAATAGAGCAACGGCCCCTACGATGGGCCATGGACTTTGTGCGGGTACATAATATTTTTGGTATTCGTGATTCTGTACTTCGGGTTGCATTTTCTTCTCCTTACCCCTTCGGCCTATTCGCCATTTGATGGTGTTGAAGCCATAAAGGGATTCGGTGTTGTCGTTAGGTCACTGGCTCGCGCTGTGACGTCATAGAGTGTGTACTGCAAGGTAAAAAACGTAATTTCTTCAGGTAGCTGAGGGTCTACATAAAACTGCATGGGCATATAGGCTTCACTACCCGCATCTAATGGCTGCTGATTGAAGCAGAAGCATTCAGTCTTGTTCAGGTACAGTGCTGCCGTTCCGGGGGATACAGAGGGAATGGCCTGAGCTACGATATTGCTTGATGCAGGGTTTCTCACATAAAACGACACCGTATTAAGTTCGCCAGGGTGCACTTTCACGCGCTTGGTTTCAGCACGAAACTCCCACGGCATACCGGTATTTGTGCGAGTAATAAACTCGACGGTCACTTCTCGCGACTCATCAATCTCAACCGATTGATAAACCGCAGCCGTGCCTTCGGTTTTTCCGTTAATTCCCGTAACGTCGCAAAATACGTCGTACAAGGGAACAAGGGCAAAGCCGAAGCCAAACATGCCAATGACAATAGCAACAAGTTTAATAACCATCTTGTTGTTTGCGCTTTGCTGTGACATCACGTGACCTCCGGGTGAATCCATAGATGAAGGTTGGTAAACGCTTGCTTAGTCGTTTATCTCCCTCACCACCTGCAATGTGTGAATGTCATTCCCATCGGCTTTTGCCGGTTGAAAGGAATGACCTATTCACAACTCCACCTACCGTTACTTAACGACAGGTGGCGTTTCAAAAGTGTGATAAGGAGCGGGTGATGGAATTTCCCATTCCAATCCTTCTGCGCCGTCCCAAACTTGCGCTGATACCGGCTCACCTTGCTTTTTGCATGCCTTGATAAGCAGGGCAAGAAAGATGAGCTGAGATAAACCGAATGCAAAACCACCCAGGCTTATCCATTTATTAAAATCAGCGAACTGCAATGCATAGTCAGGAATACGGCGTGGCATACCAGCCAAACCCACAAAGTGCATAGGGAAGAACAACACATTGACCGATACCAATGAACACCAGAAATGCCATTTAGCTAAGGTTGTGTCATACATTTTTCCCGTCCATTTAGGCAACCAGTAATACACCGCAGCCATGATGGAAAAAACCGCGCCAGTTACCAGTACATAGTGGAAATGGGCTACAACGAAGTAAGTGTCGTGATATTGGAAGTCCACGGGCGTGATCGCCAACATTAGCCCTGACAACCCACCAATGGTGAACAGCACAATAAAGGCAATAGCGAACATCATTGGCATTTCAAAGCTCAGTGAGCCGCGCCACATGGTCGCTACCCAGTTGAACACTTTCACGCCAGTTGGCACCGAGATAAGCATGGTGGCAAACATGAAAAACATTTCCATGTACACCGGCATGCCCGTGGTGAACATATGGTGAGCCCATACAACAAAAGAGAGCAGCGCAATCGACGCCGTGGCGTACACCATAGACGCGTATCCAAACAGCTGCTTTCGAGAGAAGGTAGGAACAATTTGCGAGATAATGCCGAAAGCGGGCAAGATCATAATGTACACTTCAGGGTGCCCGAAGAACCAGAAAATATGCTGGAACATAACCGGGTCGCCGCCACCAGCAGCATCAAAAAAGCTCGTGCCAAAGAACTTATCAGTTAACACCATGGTAACCGCACCGGCGAGCACTGGCATTACCGCAATCAGCAAGAATGCCGTGATAAGCCACGTCCATACAAACAGCGGCATTTTCATCCAGGTCATGCCTGGCGCACGCATGTTAAAGATGGTCACAATCACGTTAATCGCACCCATAATGGATGAAATACCCATGATGTGAACAGAGAACACAAACAACGCTGTCGAATCGCCACTGTAAGTCGTTGAAAGGGGCGCGTAGAAAGTCCATCCAAAAGCAGGGCCGCCGCCTTCCATAAAGAGCGAGCTCAATAGAATGAGAAAGGCACCTGGTAAAATCCAGAAGCTCCAGTTATTCATGCGCGGTAACGCCATGTCAGGGGCGCCGATCATCATGGGAATAAGCCAGTTTGCGAGCCCAGTAAAGGCTGGCATTACTGCACCAAATACCATGATAAGCCCGTGTACCGTAGTCATTTGGTTAAAGAAGTTTGGCTCTACAATTTGTAGACCGGGTTGGAATAGTTCAGCGCGGATCACCATGGCCATCGCACCACCAACTAAAAACATAATAAAGGCAAACCACAGGTAAAGTGTGCCTATGTCTTTATGGTTAGTGGTAAACAACCAACGCGTTATCCCTTTAGGAATATGATCGTGGTGTTCATGGTCATCATGTAGGTGACCACCATTTACTTGACCACTGTGAGGCGCAGAGGTATCTGGCGAAATAACTTCAGTTGCTTTGCTCATTGTCTGCTCCTAGTTTCCGTTTGCCACTGCGTTGACATCTTTGGCTTGAACCATATCGCCAGTTTTATTGCCCCAGGCATTTCGCTCGTAAGTGACTACGGCGGCAATTTCCTTAAGACTTAGCATTTTTCCAAACGCTTGCATGGCTGTTCCTGACTTTCCATGCAGCACGATGTCAATGTGACCTTGCTGATCTTCTAGTGCCATCTTGCTGCCTTTTAATGCCGGGAACACGCCAGGTAAACCTTCACCATTTGGCATATGGCAAGCAGCGCACGTTGCGTTGTATACTCGCTCGCCCTCTTTCATCAGTTCATCCATAGACATATTCATAGAAAGTAGACGCTGCTCTTCTTCTTTTGCTTTACGAACAATCTCTTCTTGTTCGCCCATCCACTTTTCAAACTCGGCGGGTTCTTTAGCTATTACCACAACCGGCATATAGCCATGGTCTTTACCACAAAGCTCTGCGCACTGTCCGCGATAAATACCCGGCTCATTCACCTTGGCCCAAGACTCGTTAATAAAGCCGGGGTTGGCATCTTTTTTCACGGCAAAGTCAGGAACCCACCAAGAGTGGATAACGTCGTCAGAAGTAATAAGAAAGCGTACTTTTTTCCCAGTAGGAATAACCAAGGGACGGTCGACTTCCAGCAGGTAGTTATCTGTTTTCTGAAATTTGTTTTCTATTTGCTCGCGCTGAGTGGCGAGTAAAGAATAAAACTCTACATCGCTATCCATGTACTTGTAGTGCCATTTCCATTGAGAGCCTGTTACTAACACCGTCATGTCAGGCTCAGACGTGTCTTCCATAGCAATTAGAGTATTCGCTGCGGGTACCGCCATGAAGATAAGAATAAGGAAAGGAATAACGGTCCAAGCAATTTCAACCTTCACGTTTTCGTGAAAATTAGCTGGCTTGGCGCCACGGGACTTTCTATGTAGATACATTGAGGCGAACATCACGCCAAAAACTACAACCGCGATACCTACACAAATGAAGAACATCAACATATGGAGGTCGTATACCTGCCCACTGATGTCGGTAGCACCGCGTCTCAAATTAAGCGAAGAGGCTTCTTCGCTTGCTTCTTGCGCAAAAAGCAAAGGGGAAAAAAGCAAAATTGGTATACTAGAACACCATTTTGCGAAAACGGTCGTTAGTTGTTTCACTCAGCACCTCCGTAATGGCGTGGTCAAAGACGCTGATTAATTTGCGCGATGCCCTACCAAATGGTTTGCGAACGATTGACCCATAACCTCAACTTGTAAAACAAATTTAGAGTCATTGTTATTATTTTGTTAATCTCTGTATAAGAATTGCGCAATAATGTCGTGCCGTCTAGTCTTTTCTATTAAAAATTTAACGAAGTGGTTAATTTTTAATCATTTGCTAAAATGGTCGCGGGGGATTTCACGTGCAAAAAGAGAAAGCCATTGCTGTGAGATGCCCTTGGAATCAAACAGGCATTTTGAACACGGGGTTAAAGTAAATGCTCGACTAACTAGTTAAGAAATCAATAAGTAATCGATTACTCAATGTCGATTTCAAACAAAATTCAAAATAAAAAATGGAAAATACTTGAAGCATTCATAGAAAGAATAACGTGAGTAATGATAAAAATAAGCGCGCAGAAAACCAACAGGTTTGCTGGGCAGGATAAAACCTAAGTTGGCAGATTGAAGAAAAAAACAGGAACAAAAGACATAAAAAAAGCGGCTAACGCGCCGCTTTTATACAAACAAGCTAAAATACTACATCCAGTCAGCGTTTCTGATCACACCCACCGCAATGCCTTCTATCGCAAAATGTTCAGTCGCCAAATCAACTTTTATTGGTGCAAACTCATCATTCTCAGCATGAAGCAATACTTCACGCCCGCGTTTCTCTAGACGCTTTACGGTGACGTCTTCATCTACACGCGCCACAACCACCTGACCGTTGTGTACATCAGTGGTGCGATGAACAGCGAGAAGATCACCGTCTAAAATACCAATGTCTTTCATGCTCATACCGTTAACGCGTAGCAAAAAGTCGGCATGGGGTTGAAACAGTGCAGGATCGACTTTGTAGTGCGATTCAACATGCTCTTGCGCCAAGATCGGCTCACCGGCTGCAACACGCCCAATTAACGGTAGGCCTTCTTCTTCTTGTGCGTCGTTATCAAGAGGGATATTGAGCTTAATGCCACGAGACGTACCAGGCAAAATTTCAATCACGCCTTTACGCGCCAATGCTTTCAAATGCTCCTCTGCTGCATTAGCAGAACGAAAGCCAAGCTGACGGGCTATTTCCGCACGAGTAGGCGGCATTCCCGTTTCTAACATGGTTGTTTTAATAAGTTCTAAAACTTCGGTTTGTCGAGCTGTGAGTGGGCGCATAAAAGACCTGTCTGTTCATACAGTTCCTGTAAGTATATACACCTAAAACTAAATAACAAGCACTTGCCGCGTCTTTTGCGATCTGCAATAGCCTACGACAAGTGCTTTCCTCTTATTTTACGAGAAGAGCCATGTTCGGGTTACTAATTTGTAACTCCAGCTCCCCATCACTATTTTGACGTGTGCGCATGCCTTCAACATTATCGAGCCCAAGTCCAGGGCTTTGCCACACCACATTGCCTTTATTATCAACCTCAACCACGCGATATGCGATGCTGTCATAATAATTGTACGAATAGTCATTCTCGTTAGGCTGGTAGATAGCGAGAATCGACTGATTAGACGACGTCGTTGGAACAGCCGCTATATACTGAGGGTAGAATGACGGTGCTATAGCGTCTTTGAGTTCTAATGCATCGCTCGCCACGTCATAAACATTGATGGTGTTGTAGTTTCTATTTAAACACGCAAATTCAAGTTCGCTATCACTATCAAAATTTACCGTGAGCAATTGGTCACAATTGGTTTCCAATTCATTCAATCCAACAAATTCACCATCCTGCATTTTATAGAGCTTGAGCGAACTATAGCCCCCAACAGCAAAATAATGCACACCGTCTTTTTCAGAGGCAGCAAGCGCATTAATTGAAAAATCGTTAATGATTGAGTCGATAAGCACTTGATTCTCGATATCAAACGCTTTAAGTCGATTGTTCTCAATAATAACTGCATCGGCGTAACTATCGTTATTTACGTCAATGGCTTCAATAAACGAAATTTCACTATTCTGATTATTGTTCAGTGTCCACTGAATAGCGTTATCTGTAAGTCTCACGACATTAAACGACGAACTATAATCCAGTGCCCCTATTAGTAACTCACCCACACCGTCATTGTTGTAGTCTGTAACGACCGGTTTGCTATAGTTATAGACATCTTCGCCAACCTCAGCACTTATCGCAAAGTTATCCTCTTTATCTACCGATAAAATCTGAATAGATGATTCGTAACTACTTGTATCGCTAACAAAGACGGCTCTTTCATCATTATCGCCATAAGGTGCCCAACCCGCGGCATGATATCTACTCGCGCGCGGCGCACCTTTTATATCTGACAAGGCATATTCACCGTTGGCATCTTGTTGCGCTACTAAAATTTGATTCTCACCAGTCCAAATAATGTCGTCCACATTGTCATTGTCTAAATCGTCAATGAGAAGTGACATGCCACTGTAAGTGTTGTGGTTAAGAGCCCACTGCTCAGAGATTTGTCCCGCTTCTAATGCAAAACCTCTAACTTGTCCCCACTGACACTCGGAGACAACCACTATTCCTTCTGTAGCTGGGCTTTCTTTACTATAGGCGATATCACAAATGTCACCATGTTCCGCCGTTGCCAAACTGCTTTTCGATACTGCTGAGTAGATTGAGATATCATTCCAACTATCGGCACCGATGATTTCATCTACACCATCGTTATTCATATCACCCAGCACAACAAATGCGTCGCTGAACCCGCTACCGTATAGCCATTGGTTGGCACCGCTTTCGATATCAAATACATAACCATTGTTCGTTACCATTTCTATCGATGCGTCATCATCTACGTTACCAAAAGCAAGGTTATTGACGCCGTCAATATCGTACTGTTGCAACTGCTCACCTGTGCGAACATCTACAATGGCAATAGAAGTCGCATTGTAATATTCGCTCCCATATAAATAAGCAACTTCATCAACTCCGTCACCATTGATGTCGTAAAATAAGCCAGAAATAATACTATCTTCAATAATAAACACCGCTTCTGCGTTACTTTCGCGGTCTTTTATTACAGACAATCCCTGTTGAGTAAGAAGGTAGATTTCATCATTATTGTCACCATCAACATCTTGGGTATGCACGCTTCTAATTTCGCCTTTAGTTGGCAGTTTATACGGATACACATAGGTATTTTTAAGCGTATTGCCTTCTAGCGAAAATGCGCCCACGTTGCGAGCATTTACCGTGATAAGTTCACTTACACCATTGGTCGAAGCAATAGCAAAGCCGTGATTATAAATTGGTGTCATCACAGTAGTACGAGCATAAGCCGGGGCCTTGTCCGCATAAGAAGTGATTTCGAGCGTGTGTTGGGATTCAGTTCCGTCTAAGCTAGCGAAACTAAACATATAAGTTTGAGCGTTGAAAAGTTGATTCGCAGGTACATTCCAGGTCATCAGACCTTCCGCATTTAACGAAGCACCGGGAGGCGCTGAAATAAGCTCTCCCGCGACGTCATCGTCAACTCTGTCTGGGTCACTCATCGATACGGTAAACTCTACGTATCCGCCCGCAGTTACTACTTCAGGCATATTCGATGCAGTGAGCGTCATAGGAGAATTGCCGATCTCAACGAAAGTAGGCTGGGATTCAACAACGTTAATACCGTCTGACACCACCATGGTAACTTTAACTTCATCACCGAAGACTGCGCTGTAAGGTGGCAGCGTGGTACCATTAACATCGTCAAGGACTACACCATTTACATACCAGCGAAACGAAATCACCAGCTCTGAGTCGGGAGTATCTGAATCATGATAGTAGCCAGGCTCAACGGTGACTTCATCTGTGGTATAGACAGTCTCATAGGCATAGTAATAAGGCTGATTCACTACAGGAGGTACGGATATCGCATCGATATCTGAAAGCGCAAGGCCAGTATGATTTCCGCTGGCAAACGCTGTTAGATTATTAAAGTATACACCTACATCGTAAATATCATCGCCGTTGTTATCTTCGCCATAGCGAACTGCGCCATCAATAACGTCAATTCCAGCCGTTTTATCTCCTTTTACGACCAGCGAGCCAGATGACGAATAGGGAAGGTCGCCCTGATCAGAAGAATATGCAAAGTCCAATTTGCCTTTAGACGCAATGTAGATTGAACCATTAAGTTCAGACACGAAGGTGTTGTTTGTCACTCCTTCTGCTGATGTGCCACTGACCTTGTAAGTTTCACCATTGTGCGTGACAGTAAGATACTGCCTCGTCTCTTCATAAAACGTACCTGTTTGTGGGCGGTAGCGAAAATCAACACTTAAGTAGCCTTTTAATGTTGTGCGCACGCCACCGTCTAGCATAGACAAAGTAGTGAAATAAGACGTTACTTCGGAGCTGTTTTCACCTGCGTCAGTAATAACTAGCGAAAATTGTCCGTCATACCGAGTGGAGTCGTAATATTGAATGCACTGATCATAGTCTACAGTAATCGTTCCTTTACCCGTGTCTTCATCAAGCTTACCTGAGTATGTTACTGATCCTGATTCATAGCACTCGGTCGTACCTTCAACGTTGCCGTTCTCATCTAGGAAGGTGTAGATATCATATTGATCTACATAGGGTGAGCCACTTGTATTGTCACCAAAGAGCGTGATGTAAACCTCTTGTACTGCGCCGATATCCACAGTAGAGACTTTCGTTTCTCCACTGTAGTTCGCATCAGCATAGGTGGTTGCCGCCGAGTTTAGTCGTGACTCTGAGTAATCTAAAGGATTTGATAAAATTTCTAGTGCTGTCGGCTCAGGTGGAGGTGGTGGGTTTGTAGGTGGAGAAGAATCAGAGCCACCTCCACCACCACACGCAGTTAGAGCTAAAAGAGAAAAAAGGCCAGAAAAACCCAAGCGCGAAGTTTTCATACATCGTCCCTGATTTAAAAGGCATGTCGGCTTTTTAGTTAAAAGCTCAAAACAAGCCTAATTATTAAGTTTAATAAAATATTCGTTTTTTATAACTTAACTTTATCAATCTAGCAACAGCGCCTTGGGCGTATACGCTTATATTTAATGTAGGCGAAGCCACGTACTATTATTATTCATCCCATACGACTTGGTTTCTGCCCTGCTCCTTGGCTCTGTACAGCGCCTTGTCAGCAAGCGATAAGAGGGCGCTGAAATCCGCCTCAAAGGTGTCTTTGATAAATGTTGCGCCGATGCTGATCGATAAATTCATCGTGTCTGTCTTGTAGGTCACCCTTCCTTCTTCAACAGCAATGCGCAGTGCTTCTAGCTGCCTATGGATCTCTTCTTTCTTGTCACCTATCATGACTATTGCAAACTCTTCTCCTCCTAATCGAGCCACGACATTTGGCGTTTGATTATGTTTAGCTATTTTTCTCGCAACAGCAATAAGCGCCTGATCTCCAGCATCGTGACCGTAGGTATCGTTTACTTTTTTGAAGTGATCAATATCGACGATAGCAACACATCCACGACAATGTTGTTTTGAAAATGAGATGCACTCGTCAAGGAACGCGCGTCGGTTATAAAGGCCCGTTAAAGAATCAGTCATCGCCAAATGCCTAAGCTTCTCTTCAGCAACGGCTCGGGCTTCCTCAAGCTCTACTGCGTAGAACAAGCCAGCCAATGCATCTAAAAAGGGCTGTAGAAACTCAGCATCTTCGTCAGTGTAGGTATCAAACTTATTCGCTAAACCGACCATTCCCACTACTTTATCTTTCACTTTTATAGGTAGGCCTAAAAATCGGCTAATGCGCGGATGACCGTGCGGAACACCTTTGGAATTAGGGTGACTGTTTGGCGCATTACTAATGGTAACTTCTCCCGTTAAAATTGAGGTTCCAAAAAGGTTGTCGAAGTTACTAAAGTAGAGGTTTCGTTTTTTGTATTCTGCATATTGAGAAAAGCTACTGTTATCCCAAACAATTTCAGAAATCGCATGAATGAAAAGTCTAGATGAGCTACCGTCTCCTTTCATTTGGCCGACGAAGGCAAACTGGCTATCTGAGATATCTATGAGTTCAGCCAGTACGGACTGACACGCCATCGTCAAGTCATTGTTTTGCAGATATGATGCCCGGGTTTTATTGATAAATTGAAGGAGCTGGGTTTTCTTTCTCTCATGCAGTTCGCTTTCCATTCGCTGCGTTATATCTCTATGAATACCTGCTATACGAACCGGCTTACCTTGGGCATCTGTCTCAACGGTTTTCCCATAACTTTCAACCCAAACCCAAGAGCCATCAGTGTGTTTCATGCGAAATGTGGTGTTAAAGACTTTGCTCTTACCAATTAGATGCATGTTGAGCTGCTTTTCAACTTTGACGTAATCCGCGGGATGAATGAGCTGTCTAAAAAAGCGGGAGCCACTGTCGTAGTATTCATACTCAAGACCAACAATGTCGCACCAGCGCTTGTTGACTTGATTAACATCGGCGGCCAAGTTCCAGTCCCATGTTCCTAACTCTGAAGCCTCGAGTAATAAACGCATCCGCTGATTGGTTTTGTTGAGCTTATCTTCCACATACTTTTGGTCACTAGTGTCAAACAAAAATGCTTGAACCGAGTACAACATGCCGTCTTCGCGAAAATTTGCCGTTGATATCATGCTCACCCAAATAGTACGCGTTGGCGTCTTTATCTGAAGACGGCAGGTGTGCGTTTCCACACCTTCCATGTGGGCCTGCATAGCAAAGGTAAAATCACCCTCCGCCTCCTCAGACAGCACCTCACTCAATGCCACCGTTCCAGTGAGCAAATCTTGGGGTGAAACTCCCAATACACGCTCACTATTTTTCGAGATATACACCAGCCTCAACGACGTATCATAGCGCCACGTTGCCAACACAATAGGAGACTTCTCAATAAGCCCATGCTCGCGTTTAAGCGCTTCGTGTTCTCTTGAAAGCGAAATATGCTGACTAACCAAAGCACCTATTCTCTCTAAAACTTCTAAGTGTTTTGCGTCTATTTCTCTTGGCACGGTATCAATTAAACATACGGCACCGATTACCTGATCATTTATCTCGATCGGCGTTCCTGCGTAAAAACAAATGTGAGGCTCTCCGGTGACGAGAGGATTATGCATAAACCGTGGATCTTCTTGCGCGTTGCTAACAACCACCTGCTTGCGCTCTTCAACGACGTGACTACAAAACGCATGTTCACGAGTGACTTTAGAAAGAGTGGTTCCGTAGTGTGCTTTAAAGGTTTCTTCAAACTCTCCGACGACGCCAATGAGTGCGATCGGCACCTTGTATGCCTCTGCGAGCACCATCATTAAATCATCTAGATCTAACGGCACTTCGCTATTGAGCATAAAGTCATCAATTGTCTTTAAACGGCTTTGATCATCCACTACTGCTTGCTCATATTCATTTGCCCTTATAAAAGTAGTAACAGTCCGGCTGTACCGCAATTAAATACAGCTAATGTTACGTTCTCTGTATTCGAACCCATTATAGAAATGGCTGTGACTCACAAGAAAAGGAGAAGGGCGCTTTTGAACTTCCCATGTTATGGATAGTCATTACAGCATGAGAAGCGATGAAATTGGCTTGTCGCGAGATTGTGACGCGTTTGTGTTACACTTCACCCGTTTTTATTTCATAGGATTACATAATTCATGTCGTGGATGCGAAAAGCCCTTCTGTCGGTATTTCATTATCCTGTTAAGTTACTGGTTAAAGCCCACAGCATTCCAGTTAACGTTGAAACCGAATTAGGAATAGATAAAAGTAAACCTATCGTTTATCTACTTCCCACCAACTCAGTGACAGACCAACTTGCACTGAGAATGTCGACTAAAGCGCTAGGTTTACCTAGTCCTACAGAAACCCTCACATTAGCGGGGCGAGAGTATTCGTCGACCTTATTTTTACGCAAAACCCAGCCTCTTTTCCGTTCGTCGGCTAAAGATACGGGAATTGAAGACGTTTTTACTGATCTCTTTCATTTGCATAGAGACCATGAAAACCTAGATTTACAAGTTGTTCCTGTCTATGTGACGTGGGGCCGTGCCCCGGGTCGTGGTAAGCCAGGCTTAAGCGATCTCATTGCTGATAAAGCGGCGCCAAGTTGGCTTCGTAAGTTGTTCATTGTGCTGTTTTTGGGCCGCGACAACTTTATTAACTACTCTAAAGCCGTTTCTGCACGCGCGATGTCCAATCAACATGGTAGTGACCAAAGTATTGCACATAAGCTTGTGCGCGTAGCAAGCACTCACTTTCAAAGAAAGCGCCAAAGCATGACTGGCCCTACGCTGTTAGAGCGCCAAGAACTCAATAATAGTGTGTTGGGCTCTGATGCAGTGCGTCGCGCTATTGCTGAGGAATCACGAAGCAAGAAGGTGCCTCATGAAAAAGCGAAAGAGACTGCCCAAACCTACATCACAGAAATCGCGGCAGACTACCGCGAAGGGCTAATTCGTTTTGGCGACAGGCTACTTACCCGTATCTGGAACAAAATTTATAACGGTATTAGTGTAGGTCATGCCGATCGCATTCGTGAATTGGCGGCTAATGGTCATGAAATCATCTACGTACCGTGCCACCGTAGTCACATGGATTACCTATTATTGACTTACGTGATTTATCACGAGGGTATGGTTACGCCACATATCGCTGCAGGTATCAATCTGAACTTTTGGCCGGTTGGAAAAATGTTCCGTCGTGGCGGTGCTTTTTTCTTACGCCGCAGTTTTGCAGGCAACAAGCTCTACACAGCTGTATTCAGAGAATATCTAGAGCTGCTGTTTAACAAAGGCTATTCGGTAAAATACTATCCCGAAGGTGGCCGCAGCCGAACCGGCCGTTTGATCCCACCGAAAACGGGCATGCTAGCCATGACCATTCAAGCCATGCTCAAAGGCGTTAACCGTCCCGTTAGTATCGTGCCTGTCTATATTGGCTATGAGAACGTGATGGAAGTGAAGAGCTACTTGAACGAACTCAAAGGCTCTAAGAAGAAAAAAGAATCTAACCTTCAGGTGTTCTCAGCTATTCGTAAACTCAAGAATTATGGTCACGGATACGTGAATTTTGGCGAACCCATTGCGCTTAACCAGTTTCTTGAAAATCATGTGCCTAACTGGCGAGATTGTCGCGATGCCGAGCCAGAGAAAAAACCAGCGTGGCTGACACCTGCGGTTAACGAACTGGCCAATAATGTCATGACGCGAATTAACCGCGCAGCGGCATTAAATGGTATGGCCTTAGCGTCGTTATGCTTACTGTCTTCTAAACGACAGACCATGAGTGAAGCTGAGTTAAAACAAGCAATGGGCGATTTCATGGACTTGTTTAAAGCGGTACCGTTCAGCGATGATGCCACCATTCCAGATTCATCAGCGGAAGAGCTACTGCGCGATACGCTGAAATTAGGCCGCTTTGACGTAAAAGAAGACGATTATGGGCGTTTGATCAGTCCTCAACCAAAATCTGCGGTATACCTTACTTATTATCGCAACAACATTTTGCACTTATTCGCGATCCCAGGTCTTATTATGGCGTCTATCTTCGCGAAGAAAGGCACCACGAAGAACAGTATTTTTCAGCTTATTGCGGCGCTTTATCCGTTGCTGCAAAAAGAGCTGTTCTTGCACCTTACCCAAGATGAGGCGCTTGCGCATACTGATGCGCTTATAACAGCGCTACTAAACAAAGGATTGTTGCGTCAGGAGGGCGATGAACTGTTGCCGCCAGATGCACACTGCAAACAATTCCACTCAGCATGGCTGTTAAGCCGATGTATGCAGGAAACGCTTCAGCGTTACGCGGTGGTATTGACCATTCTTGATAAAGAAAAAGTGATTAGCCGAAGTGCGCTTGAGCGCGAAAGTAAGCAAGTGGCTGAACGCTTATCTGCTCTCTACGGGCTAAGCTCACCAGAGTTTTACGATAAGAATGTGTTGTCTAGCTTTATCAGTGCATTGAAAGAAAACCACTGGCTGGACTCTGAAAAAGATGGCAGCTTGAAGTACTCAGAAGAGTGTGAAGCCTTACGTGCTGACGTTATGGCCCTGATTTGGCCAGAAATGATGCAGCATTTGGAGAACGTTACACTAAACGCTTCGAATTAAGGCGACGCTAGCTGGCTGAATTTGCCAGCACTACGGAGCTTAGGTAAAAAGAGAAAGCCCATGCTACTGCATGGGCTTTTTATTGCGCGTCAATCTATCTAGGCAGGCATTGAAAATCCCCATACTTCATTGATAGATAGACGCTAGATAGTGCCGCTTCGTATCGCTCCCCGGTAAACCTGCGCTTAACGCGAAGCAATACAAAGCGAAAACGGGAGATAGGCTCGTTTCGCCTGTTTCGCTATTTAAACCTTCGCTGGTTGCGACAGGAAAAAACGATAGGCGGGGTTGTCTGTTACTTCTTCAACCTTATAGCCTAACTCAGCAACATGCTGGTTAAAGTCATCTCTACTTTCTGGTGCGATATCAAAGCCTGCCAATACCAAACCTTCTGCTGCGCCATGGTTGCGATAGTGAAATAGGGTAATATTCCACTGTTCACCTAACGTATTTAAGAAGTTCAGTAGCGCCCCCGGACGCTCAGGAAATTCAAAGCTGAAGACTTGCTCGTTGAGAATAGTTGGCGGACGGCCACCAACCATGTGGCGAACATGGAGCTTCGCTAACTCATTATCGGTTAAGTTAACGCAGTCATACCCTTTGCTTTCAAGGTCGCTTTGCAGTGCCGCGAACTCTTGCTGCCCGCCTTTGAGCTTAACGCCCACGAAAATATGTGCTTCGCTCTCACTGGCATAGCGATAGTTAAATTCGGTGATTGCTTTTGCCCCAACGCACTCGCAAAACTGTTTAAACGCACCTTTGTTTTCAGGAATTTTAACCGCAAAGACCGCTTCTTTCTGCTCACCTAATTCACAGCGTTCAGACACATAGCGAAGGGTATGAAAGTTGATGTTTGCGCCACACAGAATGCCGCCTAACTTCTTACCTTTGAGGTCGTGTTGCTTAGCGTACTTGCGAATTGCCGCCACCGACAATGCGCCTGCAGGCTCTGCAATAACACGGGTATCATCAAAGATATCCTTAATTGCTCCGCATATTTCATCATTAGTAACCGTAATGGTTTCATCAATTAAACGATTACACAGACGGAAAGTTTCCTGCCCCATCACTTTAACAGCAACCCCATCAGCAAAAATGCCGACGCTTTCAAGCTCGGTAGGCGCGCCTTGCGCCTTTGCTTTAATGAAACAGGCCGATTCTTCCGACTCTACCGCAACGATTTTTATGCTTGGTTTTAGTTGCTTTAAGTAAACCGCAATACCAGCGGCTAAACCACCGCCACCCACAGCAATAAATAAGATATCGAGGTGTGGGTTTTGCTCTAGCAACTCTCGCGCGACTGTACCTTGCCCTGCAATGACATCGGGGTCGTCAAAGGGCGGAACAAAGGTATAACCGTGGGTCTCACATAATGCTTTTGCATGGCTACTTGCTTGATCAAAGCTGGTGCCATGCAATACCACATTTACGTTTTCACCGCCGAAGCGTCGTACTGCGTCTACCTTGATATCAGGCGTGGTTTCAGGCATGACAATAGTCGCCTGAATACCTTTCATTTTTGCACTGTACGCTAAGCCTTGCGCATGATTACCCGCCGAGGCGCCAATTACGCCAGCTTGCAATTGCTCGTCGCTTAGTGAGCAAATACGGTTATAGGCACCGCGCAGCTTAAAGCTTTTTACCGGCTGCTGATCTTCGCGTTTCAGAAAAATTTCATTGCCAAGCTCGGCTGAAAGCAAAGACATATAGGAAAGTTCACTTGCCACTGCTACATCGTAAACAGGGGCAAGTAAGATCTTCTTCAAATATTCATGATCGCTAACGTGTTCGGCTGCCATTAAAGATTTTCCAGCTTAGTCACATCACGCACTGCACCTTTATCGGCACTGGTTGCTAACGCCGCAAAGGTTTTAAGTGATGTGGAGACTTCACGAACGCGCTCTTTCGGCTTCCAAGGCTTATCACTGGCTTCCATTTTCGCGCGGCGTTCTGCTAGTTCTTCATCGCTAATAGCAATATTGATACTTCTATTGGGTATATCTATTTCAATTTTATCGCCATCTTCCACTAGGCCAATGCCACCACCACTGGCGGCTTCAGGTGAGCAGTGACCTATAGACAACCCACTGGTACCGCCACTAAAGCGTCCGTCTGTTACCAAAGCGCAGTGCTTGCCTAACCCTTTAGATTTCAAGTAAGACGTTGGGTACAGCATTTCTTGCATACCCGGGCCGCCGCGGGGACCTTCGTAGCGAATGAAGACCACATCACCGGCTTTTACTTCATCGCCCAAGATACCTGCTACCGCATCATCTTGGCTTTCGTAGATTCTCGCAGTTCCGTTGAATTTAAGAATAGACTCATCTACGCCAGCCGTTTTTACAATACAGCCATCTTCAGCCACATTACCGTAAAGCACGGCTAGGCCACCTTCTTGACTGAACGCATGGTCGATAGAGCGAATGCAGCCGTTTTCGCGGTCGTCATCGGCTTCGTCCCAACGACAATCTTGGCTAAATGCTTTTGTCGTGCGAATACCCGCAGGACCCGCGCGATAAAAGGTAATAGCGTCTTCGTTATCAGGGTTAGTGATGTCCCACTCGCTGATAACGTCGGTAAGCGGTTTTCCTAAAACATGATTAACATCGGTGTTCAGCAAGCCAGCCTTATTTAGCTCGTTCAAAATACCCAAAACGCCACCCGCTCGGTGTACGTCTTCCATGTGGTATTTGGGTGTTGAAGGTGCCACTTTGCATAGGTGAGGCACTTTGCGAGACAATCTGTCGATGTCTGCCATAGTAAACGGCACTTCGCCTTCCATTGCCGCTGCTAGCAGATGCAAAATGGTATTGGTCGACCCACCCATGGCAATATCCAAGCTCATGGCATTCTCAAAAGCCTTAAAGTTAGCGATATTACGTGGTAATACACTGTCATCATCGTCGCCGTAGTAACGCTTGCACAGCTCAACAATTTGTTTGCCCGCTTGTTTAAATAAACCTTCACGGTCGGCGTGGGTAGCCAGCATAGAGCCGTTGCCCGGCAAAGATAAACCTAACGCTTCGGTTAGACAGTTCATGGAGTTCGCGGTGAACATCCCTGAACATGAGCCGCAGGTAGGGCAGGCTGAGCGCTCAATTTCGTCGGTATCAGCATCGCTAACTTTGTCGTCAGCAGCCGCTACCATGGCGTCAACCAAGTCTAGTTTAATAAGCTGGTCTGAAAGCTTGGTTTTACCCGCTTCCATTGGGCCCCCAGACACAAAAATGACCGGTACGTTCAAGCGCATAGACGCCATTAGCATTCCCGGGGTAATCTTGTCGCAGTTAGAAATACAAACGATGGCATCGGCGCAATGTGCGTTCACCATGTATTCCACTGCATCAGCAATGATTTCTCGAGATGGTAAGCTATACAGCATACCGCTGTGCCCCATGGCGATACCGTCATCCACCGCGATAGTGTTGAATTCTTTCGCCACACCACCCGCTTCTTCAACGCTGCGTGCCACTAATTGGCCGAGATCTTTTAGGTGAACATGCCCAGGTACGAACTGCGTAAATGAGTTCGCAATAGCAATAATAGGCTTGCCGAAATCAGAGTCTTTCATTCCAGTTGCTCGCCATAACGCGCGAGCTCCCGCCATATTTCTACCTTGGGTGGTAGTTGCTGAACGTAACTTGGGCATAAATCCTTCCCGTTAATTTAAGGTTCTAGGTTTAGGCGCTAGACCTTTTTGTGAAACTAAAAAACAGTGGTAAACCAGTAATGCTTTGGCTCAACTTCCAATACGCGCTGTTTTACTCAAAATTGCATGTCATACTGGTGATGTAACACATCATCTAAGGTCGTTCAAAGCGAGGAGCAACAAAGCCTAACTGCTAACACATCAGTAGCGCTTTGTTTTATATGATATATTTGACATACAATACCTATATCCATTGGCATTGTAATTATGAAATGTTGTTCGTTAGAGGTTATGGCTTTACCTCATCACTCAATATCACGAACCGTAATCTCAACAGTACGTTTCGATATTGGGCAAAGAAATAGCATGAAACATAAGGCCTGATCAAGTATTTTGCGGTAGGAATGGCGAGTTTTTAAGGGTAGTAAAAGGGTACAAGAAGATGTTTGATTGGTTTCATTGGTTAAACTTAGCGGGGGTTGCAGTGTGCGCAATTTCCGGCACCCTGATGGCCTATCAAAAGCGTATGGATGGATTTGGCGTGGTCGTGCTTGCCAGCGCAACCGCCATTGGCGGCGGAACACTGCGTGATGTCATGTTAGATGTCCCGGTCTTCTGGATTGCCGATACCGATTATTTATACACCACACTGATAGCCGCCTTTATACCCATTATCTGGCTGCGTATTAGTCCACGCTTTCCTTTTCACTATTTATTAATTGCCGATGCTTTCGGGCTGGCGCTGTTTAACGTAGTAGGCATAGAGAAAGCCTTGGCAAACGACACAGGCATGGCCGTGGCGGTTGCCATGGGCACCATTACCGGCGTGTTTGGCGGTCTGTTACGGGACGTTATTTGCCGAGAGGTACCGCTGGTACTCAACGGCGAACTGTATGCCATGACCTGTATTGCAGGGGGCGTGGTTTATGGAATAGGCATGCAAATGGAACTCGCCACACAGTGGTGTGGTATTGCGGCCCTTGTCACAACCGTACTGTTTAGGCTTGGCGCCATGCGCTGGCATTGGCAGCTGCCCGTTTTCTACAACGACCACCACTAGCACTAGCCTAAGTTTGCTGAGCAGGATCATTACATGCCAAGCGTTTTATGCACTCTCAGTAGATCCCATCGTTAGTACAGTTACATCTTATCCCGACTCTCTCTAAAGTTTACGCCGACTGCGTTGGCTTACATTTTTACCGCGCTGACACGTTTGCGTTTCATAACCACGAATCATAAGTATTCAGCGAGAGGAGGTTGTTTAGATTATGGGAATGGCTGTTCTTAAAACCTTTGCAGGGCAGGGCGTGGCAGCGCCAGAGGTAAGTGTAGAGATTCACCTAGCTAATGGTTTACCTGCTTTTCAACTGGTCGGCATGGCAGAAACCAGCGTTAAAGAAGCGCGAGAAAGAGTACGCAGCGCCCTGATAAACAGTGGTTTTGAGTTTCCCGCAAAACGAATAACCGTCAATTTAGCGCCAGCAGATATTCCCAAGTTTGGCGGGCGGTTCGACCTTCCCATTGCCGTAGGCATTTTAGCTGCGTCGGGCTACATCTCAGACATTAGCCTACTTAACATTGCCTTTGTGGGCGAGCTTGCATTAAACGGTGAAATAAAGCCGGTTAACGGGCTTATTCCTGTTGTCATGGCAGCCGCAAATGAAGATATTGCGCTCGTATATCCGGGGGATAATGACGTAGAGGCTGCATTGGTTTCTCACGCAACGCGCTATCCCGCTTTCGATTTACTGTCTGTTTATGAACACCTTACCGGCAACAAAAAACTCGTCAAAGGCCAGCCGTTTACCTCACGGGCGCCTAACAAAACCTTAACAGGGTGGGATGACATTATCGGCCAAGAGCAGGCCAAACGAGCGCTTATTATCGCGGCAAGTGGTGCACATAATCTTTTGATGGTTGGCCCTCCAGGCACAGGCAAAAGTTTACTCGCCAGCCGAATGCTATCGCTATTACCCGATATGAGCGAGGAAGAAGCGTTGGAAGTGGCTGCCATTCACTCTGTGAAAGGCGAAAAACTGCATGCAGAGCGTTTTCTAACTCGCCACCTCCGCTCGCCCCATCATACTAGCTCTGCGGTGGCGCTTACTGGCGGTGGCTCAAACCCTGTACCGGGTGAAATATCGCTGGCTCATAATGGTATTTTGTTTCTAGACGAACTGCCTGAATTTGGGCGAAAGGCACTGGATGTATTGCGCGAGCCACTTGAAACCGGCGACGTGCATTTGTCTCGTGCTTCAGGAAGCGCCACATACCCCGCCAACTTTCAACTAGTAGCGGCGATGAACCCAAGCCCGACGGGTGATATTGATGATAACCGACTAACCCCGCAGCAACAGCTCAACTACTTGAACCGGTTATCGGGACCACTGCTTGATAGAATTGATATACAAGTCGAAGTGCCGCGCCTACCTGACTACGACCTGCCAGAGCGTGCCAATAGACCTGACGACTCGTTACACGCAACGCGAGAGCGAGTCATTGCAGCTCGTCACAAACAAGGGCTACGGCAAGGTAAGCCAAATGGTGCGCTGCACGCAGGTGAGCTTGCCGATATATGCTTGCTAGATGACGCTGACTTGCAGTTTTTACAAGCCGCTGCTAAACAGCTTAATTTGTCTATGCGGGTGTTTCATCGCACGTTAAAAGTGGCAAGAACCATTGCTGACCTTGAAGAGCAGAACGCTGTATCGCGGGCGCACATTGCAGAAGCATTGGGCTATCGCGCCCTCGATAACCTTATTAAACAGTTGAGCGCTAGCTGAGCATCAGCTATGCCTTAAACTTAGCCTCGCGCTTGCAAATTAAGCTGCATAAAGGCGTTAATAAGCGGCTCGTTTTGCTTATCCTGCAAGCAGCACAAACCTAAAGCATAAGGCTCAATATCTTCAACAGGTATTTGGGTTACAGCATTGGCCATACTGGAGTGATCAAGTACCACTTTAGGCACAAATCCCACGCCACATTCAAGTGCCACCATGCTCACGATGGCCTCGTTACCGCCGACATAAGCATACACATTTGGACGAATGCCATGCTCAGCAAACCAGTGATAGGCAGTACGACGGGTTGGGCCAGTTTCGGGCATAATCACCTGATGCTTGGTCCAGTCCAACTGGCTTAGTTGAGTAAGTCGCCACTCTCTTGGGGCAATAAGTACCAAAGGTACATTATCAAGCGCGGTGAAATGTAAATCTGTCGGCATATCAGGGGTGTAGATAGCAATAGATAAGTCGCACTGTTTGCCTTTCACTTTTTCTATCGCAAGGGCAGGATCGCCGGTAATTAGGCGTATATCAACACCCGGGTGCTGTTGCCTGAACTGTCTAAGCATAGCGGGTAAGTGGCTTTGACTAGCGGTAACCGAGCAAAATACGCTGAGCTCTCCCTGCAATGCGTCGTTATCTTCTTTTAAGTCGACCTTTAGCTGCTGCCAATCTTTCAGCGCTTGCTTTGAAAAAGACAGCAGCTTGTGCCCACTGTGGGTTAGCGCCACTTTGCGATTATCACGTTTAAACAACGTGCAGCCTAACTCGTCCTCAAGGCGCTGAATAACCCGGCTTAACGTAGAAGGCGACACATACATGGCCTCGGCGGTAATGCCAAAATGTAGGCTGGTAGCTAGGTGATTGAACAGCTGTAGACTGCGAAAATCCATAAACATTTCACTTTATGCAATATTATCTTGCAAATATATCATTTTCCAAAACAAAAGAAATCTTTTAGTCTCAATATCAAGTCGTCATAGACGAGGTCTGTCAACACCAAGGTCGGTGTTTGATATTGACAAAAATGAATGTTGTTCGGAAATTTTTATGGCTAATTATTTCAACACCCTGTCACTTCGCCAGCAGTTAGATCAGCTTGGCCGCTGCCGTTTCATGGCACGCGATGAATTCGCTGACGGTTGTCAGTTCTTAAAAGGCAAGAAAATTGTCATTGTAGGCTGCGGCGCGCAGGGCCTTAACCAAGGCTTGAATATGCGTGACTCAGGGTTAGATGTTTCTTATGCGCTGCGTCAAGCAGCCATTGATGAGCAACGCGACTCATATAAGCGCGCAACCAGTAACGGATTTACCGTTGGTACTTACCAACAGCTCATTCCAGAAGCAGACGTAGTTTATAACTTAACACCTGATAAGCAGCACGCTAGCGTAGTCGAAGCCGTTATGCCGCTTATGAAAGAAGGTGCAACGCTAGGTTACTCTCACGGTTTCAATATCGTTGAAGAAGGGCAGCAAATTCGTAGCGATATCACAGTAATCATGTGTGCGCCGAAAAGCCCGGGTTCTGAAGTACGTGAAGAATATAAGCGTGGCTTCGGTGTACCAACTCTGATTGCTGTACACCCAGAAAACGACCCTGAAGGTAAAGGTTGGGATCAAGCCAAAGCACTTGCAAGTGCAACGGGCGGTGACCGCGCAGGTGTACTTGAGTCATCATTTGTGGCTGAAGTTAAATCTGACCTCATGGGCGAGCAGACCATTTTGTGTGGTATGCAACAAGTTGCAGCGGTACTTGCGTTTGAAAAAATGGTTGATGACGGTATCGAGCCAGGATACGCAGGTGCACTTATTCAGTACGGCCTAGAAGCTATTACTGAAGCACTTAAGATTGGCGGTGTGACTAACATGATGGACCGTCTATCAAACCCTGCAAAAGTGAAAGCGTTTGAGCTTTCTGAGCAGTTAACTGATTTACTTCGTCCGCTATTTGAAAAGCACCAAGACGACATCATCAGCGGTGAGTTCTCTCGCACCATGATGGAAGATTGGGCCAATGGCGATGCGAACCTGCTTAAGTGGCGTGAAGAAACCGGTGAAACCGCGTTTGAAAACGCACCGGCTTATGAAGGTGAAATCAGTGAACAAGAATTCTTTGACCACGGCATCTTACTGGTTGCCATGATCAAGTGTGGTGTTGAAGTTGCGTTCGACGTAATGGTTGAAGCCGGTATTTTACCTGAGTCTGCGTACTATGAATCACTGCATGAAACACCGCTTATTTCTAACACAATCGCACGTAAGCGTTTGTATGAAATGAACGTGGTTATTTCAGACACAGCAGAATACGGAAACTATTTGTTTGCTAACGCAGCAATTCCAATTTTGCGTGAGAAATTTATGCCTACCATTGATACCAGCGTTATCGGTAAGGGTTTAGCCGCTACTTCTAATCAGGTAGAGAACAAACGCCTTGTTGAAATTAACGAAGCCATCCGCTCACACGGTGTGGAATCGGTAGGTAAGACCTTACGTGGCTACATGACTGACATGAAGGCCATAGTAGTGTAAGAGCAGAGGTTAGGACAGTTTCTGTCGTTAGGTGCTTAACTAAGCCCTCTTGCCCGACCGTTTTGGTCGGGCTTTTTTATGTCCGTAAGCCTGCTAATAAGTATCTTTCTTACGCAACTGACCACTGCGACACGCCGATACACCTTCTAAATAGAACCTTCACGAACGCGCTCAGCATAGCGTACGGATACGTAAGACAAAGCAAAAAAGACGAGAAATCCCCAGCCGATAGGCATTAAATTTCCATTTAAGAAACTGTCGACTAACAGTGCAACAGGCACCGAGAAAAGGCTAGAAAATGAGCCAATTATGGCCGCGCCTAAACCTGCCATATCGCCAAGCGGCTGCATCGCCATGGCGTTTAAGTTACCAAACAGTATGCCCACAAAGAAAAAGCCTACAAACATAACCGCAACCGTAGGAATTAAAGGCGGCAAGCCGTCGTACGCCAACAGTAACACTAAATACACAACGGCAAACCCGTTAACCCCTTTAAGTGCAAAACGACAAAGCTTGCGCATCCCAAAACGCATTACCATTTTGCCGTTAAAGTAAGAGGCGAGACCAATTGAAAAAGCAAGCGTTGCAAAGATGTAGGGAAACCATTCACCTACGTTGTAAAACACAGTAAATATGGTTTGCGAAGCACTTAAATACGCCAGGAATGCCCCAAAAATACAGCCCATGGCAAAGGTGTAACCCATCACTGCTGGGTTAGTGAGAATGAACTTTGACGATGCAAAAAACTGCGCCCATGAAAACTTTTTACGCCTTGCTCTTGGCAGGGTTTCCCCTTGACGAGAAAAAAACCAAATGCCGGCCATGGTAGCCACAATGAGAAACATAGTGAAAATATGGAACCATGAGGTCAACTCCATCACCGTTTGCCCAATAATAGGCGCCAACATAGGCACTAATATAAACACCATCATGATAAACGACATGACTTTTGCCATCGCATCGCCAACGTAAAGGTCGCGAATAATTGCCATAGAGGCTATTCGTGGCCCAGACACCCCAAATGCTTGAATAACGCGACCTACCAGCATGGTCTCCAAATTGGTGGCCATCATGCAAACAAATGTACCTAAGGCGAAAATACACAGGCCCACTAATATAGTTAGGCGACGGCCGCGGCTATCGGAAAAAGGCCCAAAGAACATTTGACCCAGTGCCATGCCTAAAAAGAACACGGTAACGATTAAGTGGGTTTGATGCGCCTCGGCGACCTGTAGTGACTCGCCAATTTGAATCAACGCAGGCAGCATAGCGTCAATGCTCAACGCGACAAGGGATGTCATCGTAGCCATTAGCGCAACAAATTCAACAAGGCCAAGCGCTGGCTTTTGCACAACTGCAGTATCCTCAGATACGCCATTAGAAGTCTGGGGCATAAAGTCTCGAATATGAAATAAAGTGGGGGAAATTAAAAAGGCGCGAAATTAACGCGCCTTGTTGAGTATACCTGAAACTTGGTTAAAAAGCCGCCAGCCAAGCAAAATCTTGTCGTAAATACTGGTGCATTTAACGGGTGTTACTCGGAAGCTGAAACGTTTGCCGTTGCAGCACTCGCTTTACTCGCTGGCCTAAGGTGTTGGTCTAAAAATGCATCCATTTCCTTAAAGAAAATATGACGATTTCGCTGAATAGACAAATTGTGGTCGCCACTTTCAAGCTCTACATATTTGTAGACCTTGTCGTAATCATCTAACTCGTCAGCCATGTAGCGACTATGAAGTGGAGGGACAACTCTATCTTCCTCTCCATGTACCAGCAAAATTGGCGTCTTTATTCCTTTCGCATTGTAGTAAGGCGAGCGCGCTTCAAGGTCGTCATAATCATCCCCAATTTGGTTTTTCACAAATTCGTTGTTCAGGAAACGGCGAGAATGAATAATGACGTGTTTAAGTGAACTTACGCCAGCAAAGCTCACCGCACACTTAAACAGATCCGGGGTTTTAACTGTTGCCATCAGGGCGGCGTAACCGCCATAGCTAGCGCCCACAATACACATGTTGTCTTGCTCAGCGTGCCCCTGTTCTACCATCCAGTTTGCCGCATCGGTGATATCATCTTGCATAGCCAAGCCCCAACCTTTCATTTGGCTTTGCGCAAAGCTGTACCCATACCCTCTAGAACCTCTAAAGTTAGGCCTTAGTACTGCATAACCTTTCGATGTAAAATACGCTGTCCAATAGTCGAAACCACTGAAATTTCTTGCTCCGGGGCCACCGTGGGGATGAATAATGGTAGGAAACGGGCCTTCACCTTTTGGTAAAGTCAAATACGCTTCGATTTTGATGCCATCTCTGGCTTCATATTCAATTAACGTATGCTCAGATAATTTTGCCGGGTCTATTTGAGCATATTGCTCAAAAAGCATCACTAACGTGCCTTCTTTACGGTCACCCAGCAAATAAACTCCTGGTAAGGTGTCAGACTCTGAATAAACAATATATGTTTGTTCGTCGTCGCTAAAGCTCACTAAGGTATTGTCGTAATCAGGAAGACCAGCATCGATACCATTTTGAAGAGCGACGTAACGTTCATCCCAATAATGTCGACCGTCATGGCGTACTCCTATTGCATCTCGGGTAACCGGTGAATAGATAAGGCTACCATTAACATCGTACCCTTCATCAGCATACACCTCTGTTCGCTCATTAGTAGTAAGGTTCAAGGTGTACAATGCACGGAAGTCTCCTTTATAACCTTTGAAATAAAGAATATTTGGGTCTTTTGCAAAGCCAACTGGGTATTCACCCTTGTCAGACATAGCGTTGTAAGCAAATAAGGTGCGCCAATCGTCTCCTTCTTTTAGAAAGACTTCTCGCTCCCCTGTATCGTAATCAAGCGAAACACCTATACGAACGTTATTTTGTTGGTCCGTCATCCAATCTCTAATGCGTTTTTTCCCGCGAATAATGCGACTTACGCCACCATCATTAACATTGATTTTGTAAACCGACGGCAGCCCCAACACCTCAGCGTCTAAGGCAATTAGAATATGTTCTGGATCGTCAGGCAGCCAGTCGATAACGTCATCGTGAAATTGAGGAATGTGGTTCGGGTTACCTGCTCGACGCTTTATTCTCTCCCATTCAACCAAGTTGAATGCACCGCCTTCACCGTCAAACTTAATGCTTAACAACCGTGTGTCATGAACTTTCGTGGTGCCACGTCGGGTTTCGTAACGAGCGCTAACCACCAGCCGTTCATTGTTCACCCAGTTGTACCAGTTAATTTTTACGCGTTCATTGTCCGATCGCAGTAGGTAGTGCTTTTCACCCTTTTTTAAGTCGTAAGTGGCAAGCATGGCAAACGCTTCTTCTTGCTCAACGTTTTGAACAAAAGCGATTTTTGAGCCATCGGGTGACAGCGACGGAGTCCAATAAGTTGGCAAAGAACTGAATTTTTCGTACTCGGGTTCTGCCTTAGTTTGATCTGCGCCCAGTGTGGAGAAAGAGCAAACCAACAGTAGCAAAGTAACTAGTGTCGTAGGTAAGAGAGCCTTATTAGAAGACATAACATTCCCTTGTTGTTTTTTATTGTTAGTGGAACTTAGCTTAGGCAAAAAACTCGAAGTTAAGTTACGCAGAGTATACTCACTCATGCCCATATGTACAAAAACAAAGCAATACTAGGCTCTATGTTCAGTGAGTGGATGTGCCAGATATGTTCTGAAGAAGAGCATTCTAGTCAGGAAAATACGTTGAATGCATGCTATACCAATCCGCATAGATCATTACCCACTCAGCGAGAGTTAAAATGTTCGTAATCGCGGCGTGTTACCGCAGGTATTGGTCTACATCAAGGTGACACAACAAAGAGTACGGACATTTTAAACTCGCCCTTCGGGAAGGTCTGGCAAGCTTCCTAGCTTCATTCTGGGAATTTGAAAGGGAACAGCCATTCCTGCATTCCCACGCTTTGCTAGGAAACTTGCCAGCGCCTTCTGAGTGGGCAATTATCTATGCGGATTGGTATTATTTACCGACGTCAGCGCAATTATTTGATCTCTCGTCGTAGTTTGCGGATACAAATTGCAGATGTGGTATCATTAACCACAGACATAATATGGATTTTACCATCAAGCGGTAAGCTTCACAGCCCAGCGTTACCTTAAGGACTTAGCCTTTTCATGCCTTCGATTTGGAGCGGGCTTGCCAGTTTGCAAGACCATCTTTTCCGACAATTTATGTTCAGAATCACCAAAGCAGTCCGAGTTTTGGTGGGCAGTACATTGTGCACGCTAGCGTGTGCTCTCTTTACTTTTTCACATGCCCAAGACCCTATTTCCTATAACATTCAGGGCGTAGAAGACGACAAACTGCGTAATAATATCCGCCTGCATTTAAACAGTCTTGACGTGGAAAAATCGTTGCTTACTGACCCTTACTGGCAAGATGAAGTGGGTGAAACGGTAGCGACAGCGGTTCAACCTTATGGTTATTACAACAGCGAGACCAAGGTAAGTATTGAAGAGGGCGACAAGGTTACAGTGAATGTTGCTTTGAATGCGCCGCTTACCATAAATAAGGTTACTCGCGAAATAATAGGTGCAGGACGTGAAGATAAGGCTTTCAGAGAACGTTTTAATTCACTAAAGCTTAAAGAAGGCGACGTGTTAAACCAAACCATTTACGAGTCGTTTAAGTCGTCCATGTTTAACTACGCCTTATCTAATGGCTATTTTGATTATTTTTGGCAGGCGACGCGTCTCGACCTAGTGCGTGACGAAAAACAAGCAAACGTACTTTTGATTGCGCAAAGCGGGCCCCAGTACCAATTTGGAGAGCTAAAATTTATTGGCGATGACAAGGCGAAAGCCATCATTGAGCGGCTAAAGCCGTTTAAAACAGGCGATGCGTACTCTTCAGCAACACTTGCCGATTTCAACAGAAGCCTTAATCAGTCTGGGTATTTTACCCGCGTTATTGCACGCCCGGTTGTAAGTGAGGCTGATGGTTTGCTGGTACCGGTTGAGGTATCGTTACTTCACAGACCCACAGACGCATTTAACGTTTCTGTTGGCGCAGCCACTGACACGGGCCCACGGGTTCGCTTAGGATGGGAGCGTCCTTGGGTGAATAGTAAAGGGCACTCTGTTTCATCTGATATTTTCATTTCAGCGCCAGAACAATCAGTGACTGCCGACTACCGTATACCGATGAGAAACATAACGCGGGATTACGCGAGTATAGAGGCGGGTTACCAATTTATAGAGTACAGCAACACTTCCTTTGAGAGTGAAACCCTATCTTTGTCTGCACACCGTTACTGGCAACATGACAATTCACCATGGCAACACGATGGCTCGGTGACCTATCTACGTGAAACTTATGATCAAGGGGAATTGAGCACAAACACCACGTCCCTAGTATTACCCGGGTACTCGTTAACCTATCGCGATAAAGACAGTGAGCTCAACATTAATAATGGTACCTACCTTCAAATGCTCACTCAAATAGGCAGAGAAGGTTATGGTTCTGATATCGATTTTGCCAAGGCAGTAGTTGAAGCCACGCTTATCCGTACCTTTAACAATGTGCACAGAATAACCATACGCGGTGAAGCTGGGGTTATTAAAACCAATAGTTTTGATGAGGTGCCAACGTCGTTGCGTTTTTATGCAGGGGGCGATAAAAGTGTTCGCGGCTTCGACTATCGCGAAATTTCTCCGACAGCTGAAGTCATTGATCCAGAAACAGGAGAACTCATTGTTGACTCTATTGGAGGGAAGTACCTTGCTACATCGAGTGTAGAGTATGCCTATCAAGTGGCAGATAATTGGAGAGTGGCAGCGTTTGTCGATGCAGGTACAGCAACAAACGACACCAGCACAACGCTGACATATAGCGTTGGGCCTGGTGTACATTGGCTTTCACCAATAGGTCCAGTCAGACTTTACGTGGCAAGAGGCTTTGCGCCAGACGAGAATACATGGCAGTTACATATTTTGTTGGGGCCTGAGCTATGAGAAAACGTACGCTTTCGGCTATTTTACTTTCACCGGTTCTTATACTGGTCGCGTTGTATGCCGTTTTGATAAGTCCCTTAGGCGGCCCTACCGTTAAGTTACTGGCCAACACGTTTGTCGAAAACCTCTCCATCGATGCCATTGACGGTGGGTTTGCTGACACACTAGAAGTGCATAATGTGGAGTGGGAAAACCCGCAATGGAAGGTGTCTGCACAATATGCCTACATTGATATTACCTGGCGTTGTTTGTTTGAGCCTAGAGTATGTGTCAATGAAGTTACGCTGGAAAACGCTACGCTTACACAGCGCTCAAACGCGCCTGACTCTTCCGATGATGCACCTGCAGGTGGCCAGATTGAATTACCGCTGCCTATTGATGTTGGGTATTTAGCGCTAACGAATATCAAACTTGCTCTACTTACGACAACAGTAGAAATTGATGAACTAGAGCTAACCGATTTTGAAGGAAATAGCGACCTCATACTTGACAGCATAGCCGCGAAAGGTGTTCGCATTGCTCTGCTAAACCAAGATGAAGCTGCCAGCTCTTCACCGGCAGCCATGACCAATGCATCGGAAACTAATGGTGAGCAACCTGCTCAAAAACCTGCTTCCAAAAAAGAACAGGCTCCAAGTGCTGATAGCGCTTTGCCTACGTCATACTCACTAAGCTACGACGTCCCCGAACTACCAAATATAGCTACCCCTATTCCTTTGTCTCTTGGTACTTTTTTAGTAGAAGATCTACACATAATTCAAGGGGAGAGCAAACAACAGATTTCACTCATCTCGCTGTTAGAGGCTCACTTTAAGGGCAGCGATGTCGCTATTGAAGAAATGACCGTTGTACATGAACAAGGTGAGGTGAAAGGAAAAGCGAGCGCAACACTTGACGGAAACTTCCCATTAAATGTGGCTATTAACGCGAAAACGAAGCTTGGTGACACACCACAAGAACTGAGTGTAGCGGCCGCGGGTGCGTTGGACGATTTAACGCTGTCAGTTGTTGCCAGAGGCGCGGTAACCGCAAACGCTAACCTAATGGCCAACATTCTAGACAGTAACCTTCCCATAGAATTCACTGCGAACTGGCAAAAACAAGCCATACCGACACTGGAAAACACTACGCTCAAAGAAGGACAGTTAACGCTTTCCGGCACCATGGGTGATTACGTACTTAAAGGAGCAGGCGCAGCTACATTGCCTGACATTGGCAATGTACCAGTATCACTTGATGTGGTGCTGAAAAAGAACAATATTTTTGTTAATGAAGCCAATATAAACGCTTTGGATGGGAGCTTAACCAACACTGGTACCCTTTATCTAAATGAAAGTATCGCGTGGGAAGGTAAGACAACGCTTAAGAATGTATCAGGGCGGCAATTCAGCACTTATGCGCCTGAAAAAATTAGCGGAGAAATAGACAGTATATTGCAATACTCTGAGCGCGGCGGATTACACATGAGCCTAAGAGATATGACTGTCTCGGGTGTACTTCAGGGCAAACCGCTTCAGGTGAAGGGGAATGCGGTTTATGCTGGCCCCAGCGACTTATTCGTTACTAACGTCAATATCATTCAAGAACACGAGCAAGAGCGAAACACGATACGCGCCATTGCTCAGGTACTGAATAAGCGTCATTTAAATGCAAATATTGCGATAAACGTTAACGCTATTTCAAGCCTATACCCAGAAGTGACAGGTGCGGTAAGTGGCAATATCACAGCCGCCGGTCCTTGGCAAAATCCAAGTGCTAACGGCACACTCGCCCTATCTAATATCGCTGTGTCACCCAGTTTAAATGCCTCTGCCGCGCAGCAAGGACCATTGAACGGCGAAATCAAAGTTAGCGGTACCTATCGCGACCACACCGCAGATATTGACCTAGCTGTGCCCAACAATAATATTGGGCTGTCTTTAAAAGGTGCATGGACTAACAATCACTGGGTGGGAGAAATTAGTGATACCGCATTGAAGCTCGCTAATATGCAGTGGACGCTATCAAGCCCGTTCAGTGTAGATATAGGCACCACACCTATAACGGCTAAAATAGGTCAGCACTGTTGGACCTCTCGAAAAGAAGGTGAGCTGTGTATTTCAAACGTGAATTATCAACAAAACAAAGCCAGTTGGGATATCAGCGCGACGGCGCTGCCCATCGGGTTGTGGGCGAACGAGTTAGCGCCTACTGTTGTTTCAAGCCCCTCACAAGCAACACTTACCGTAAAAACCAAAGGCAGCTACTCAGCTAACGACCCAATCGATGCTACATTTACTGCGTCTATGAGTTCTGCGCCATGGCAACTTGGTGAAACGCGCCCGCTAACGCTCACTATTAACTCCATAGAAACTAAAGGAGAGATAAAGCAGGGGCAGTTAGCATCAACGTCTGTGATCTCAAGCCAAGATGTCGGGGATGCAACACTAACCTTGAATACCCGTCCTTTCGAATCGCGTATACCACTCGATGGTAAACTAGAGATGCAAGGGCTTAATGTTGCACCATTCAAACCCCTTTCCCCTGCTATCAGAACCCTTACAGGAAAGTTAAATGGGAACGTATCGTTAAGTGGTTACATTGACGACCCTACGCTTAACGGTGAATTGACGGTTTCAAATGGCGCTATCGATATACAAGATACGCCTGTGACACTGGCCGATTGGAATCAAAAAGTATCGCTTAATGGTCAAACCGCTGCACTAGACGGCACCTTCTTACTAGGCGGAGGAAAAGGGGCGTTAAAAGGCGAGTTAGACTGGTCATCCAACCCCAGTGCGACATTTAATTTAAAGGGAAACGGTTTCGAAATTCGTCAGCCAAACATTCGACTCAAGGTATCACCGAATATCGATATCGCCGCCACAAAAGAAAAAGTGGACGTGAGTGGCGAGGTAAATATTCCTTGGGCGAGAATTGAAATAGAGTCGCTACCTGAGAGTGCTGTTTCCCCATCAAAAGACGTGCACCTGCGTGGCGAACCGGATAGAGAGGAACCGCTAGATATCGTCCACGCTTCGGTATTGGTAAACATCGACAAAAACAAAACCGAAGAAGTAAAACTCGAAGCGTTTGGCCTTACTGCAAGTTTGTATGGTGGCATTCGCGTAAACACTCAACCTGCACTTGTGGGCTATGGTGACCTTCAAATTTTAAATGGTCGATACAACGCTTACGGACAACAGTTAATTATTCAAACCGGTGAAGTACAATTTAACGGCCCAATTGACCAACCTTTGTTGCTGGTCGAAGCCATCCGCGACCCGGCTAAAACCGATGACGACGTAATTGCAGGTATCCGAATTGATGGCGCGGCTGACTCGCCAAGTATTAACCTGTTCTCTGAGCCTGCAATGGATCAACAGGGCGTATTGTCATATCTACTCACAGGTTCTGGACCGAACTCGGGCACACAAGATCCTAACTACGCTGCGCTGCTGGTAGGTTTTGGTTTATCCAACACCAAAACCCTGACAGGGCAAGTGGGAAGCGCGCTAGGTATTGATGATTTTAGTTTAAGCACTAACGAAGATTTACTGTCGGTAAGAGGGCAGATTAACGAGCGATTATCTGTGGAATACAATGTGGACGTTGGTCTAAGTAACAACGACGCTAATAGCACGCTACGACGCAGACAACTACCGCCTGACTTGGCGGTAAAATATCAGCTTCTACCTAGTTTATATTTAGAAGCCATTCAAACCACACTGGAAGACCAATCTGAGTTCGCGTTAGACCTTTATTATGAGTTTTTCTTGGGTGATAACAGAACCCGTAGAGATAGTGATGAAGACGACAGTGAATCTGACGAGTCCAATGAAAGCGCAGAGCAAGATCTGAAAGATAAGGTGAGCACTCCGAGCACAAGTAATAACAATTAAGCGCTCAAAGTCAAAACATCGTACTTTTGCACTCATGCGCCCTTAACGCTGCTGTGCCATCTTCTCAAGCGTTTCGAGTTGACGCTCAAAACGCTTTTGTCTTTTGCTCGCCCACACATACCACACTAGCATCACAACGCTCATGGACGTCATAACTATAGCCATCTTCATAACTTTCTCTGGGGTAAGCTCCCCATAAAAATAGCGCTCCACCAGAAAGGCACATCCAAATAACACTGCAGTCCATGTCGAGTGTTTAGTGATTACAGCAATCTTCACGTTATTCTTAATTTGCTTTATTAGCTGCGTTAGGTGGTCAGCGGTTTGAGTGTCTTTTGAAAATGCGGCCACTCTTCTTAACCACAGCTGATAAACAAGCAGGGGAAGAGCCGTGACCAGCATAAAAACAAACATCGCGTGGGCGACAAAAGTGAACTTTTCCCAAGTAATAACTAGCAAGTAGATCGCTGGGATAAACGCTAAGGAGTCAACCAACATATACCAGCGTTGCTTGGTTCGCTCGCTGCTTAAACTGGCTTTTACTTCCGAGAGGTTGATAGTCGTAACTGGCTGAGCTTGCCATAGCGCAGAAAGGCCATCATTTTGCGCATCGTCTACTGATACGGGCGGGTTCGTTTGATTCTCTTTATCTGAATTATGCATGCGGTTGCTCCTGCATGATACTTTGTTTGGCGCGCTTTAATATCACACCAACATGATTTTTAGTCAGACCACAGACGTCTGCAATTTCATCGTAACTTAAGCCTTCAAGAGAAAGCGTTAGCACTTGTCTTGACTGCAATGGAAGTGCCCGTACCGCGCGAAGTAGGCGTTCCAATGACTGGTGTTGACTAGACATTTCCTCTGGTGAGTGGGTAGTACTCGCGAACCCGTCAGAGCCCAAATCATCGTGGTCATATTGATGGGTATCGAGACGTTTCACTTGATTTGCTACGTGAGTAACTGCGCGGTTATGAGCTATCTTCAAAATATAGGTTTTCACGCTGCTATCGCCCTTAAAGCGAGACAGCCCCTGCCAAACGGCAATAGCAATTTCTTGCAATAATTCTTGCTGCATCGCTTCGTTTGCTTCATAGCTGTTGGCTACACGGCTCAGTATTGCCCCGTATTGCGCAAAAACATCTTCAAAACCCTGCCCCAACGTCACATCCCTAATCACAAAAACTGTTGTTATTTTATTGTGTTACTTCTATCAGTCTGCCCCCACGAATTTTTATTACAAACTTTTTTCGTCAGTGCTGTAATTTTTTTAAGCAACAAACGACTAGTTAAAACAGTAAGTGCAGTAACGTGCGTTTAGGGCATTTTCCCTAAAAGCCTTCAACCTTGAAATTTGGATTAGGAAAAAATTATGTCTACGTTAAGTATAGTTTTGTTAATTGGCAGCCTGACGTCGCTTGTGCTTTTGGCAAGCTACTTAGACGCAAAATTTCAGTGGCGACTAAACGACTGGATGAACGGCGAGTGCAGCAACCCGTTCGTTAAAAGCGTGACCGACAAACAGCAGCAGCGTTTAGAGGAAAAAGATGCGCAGATTGAAACTTTGATGGCGCGAATCGAAACCCTTGAAACTATTGTTACCGAGCCTGCTTACGAACTGAATAAGAAAATCAACGCGCTCAAATAAACGGTTTTACCAGCTCCTAGCTCGACACCGGTGGGCGACGCATAAAGCGGGGAACTTTCCCCATTGCAATGGCGTTGCCTACCAGCACAATGACCACCCCAACCACAGATAAAACGCTCCAGGTATAGCCTTCGAAAAAGGTGGAAATAACCAGTGCAACCATGGGGTATACCAAGACCACATATGCAGCCTTGTCAGCGCCCATTTGCTTTAACAGTTTCATGTACGCGCCAAACGCAAACACAGAGCCAAAGATAGCCAGATAAAGCAGCGACAGATAGAACTCGGTATGGGTAGGAATGACCAACTTACCCGGCATTGCCAGTGAGGTGATGAAAAGCAGCACCATGGCATAGCTCATGGCATAGAAGTTCATTTGGATAACAGGCGTACCCGAGGTCAAAATACGCTCGGAGATAACGTTACCTGTTGAGGCGCAGAAAAAGCTGACAAACGCTATGGCGAGGCCGGTGGCAAGCGCCGCATCCATGGAGACTTTGGAAAACTCCGGCACAAACAAACACACAATGCCCAGCAAGCCAAATGTAGCACCTATAACCACTTCTTTTCTTATAGGCTCTTTAAGCCACCATCGCCGAAGCACAACATTAATGTAGATAATACAAGAGCTCATAAGGGCTAACAACGCGCTAATTATGTGCGCTTGCGCCATATACAGCAGCGTGTAATTTAAGCTGTATAAAAAGAGACCGACTGCGGCCATTTTCACATGAACATGTACCGGTAGCTTAAGCGGCAAACGCCTAATAACACAGTAAATCCCTAAACAGGCCGACGCCAATAAATAACGCAGCGCAATGGCAAACGTTTCAGAGGTATGCCCTATTTGGTAAGTGATGGCTATCCAGGTTGAGCCCCAAATCAGGCAGCACAGAGCAAATAAGGTTGCGTTATTCATAGCGGTGTTCTAGCCCTGGGAAGCTGATAAACAAGAAGATAAGTGGGCAGATAAATGGTCGATAGCACTATCTAGCAGTTTTTGCCTAGCGCCATTACCAATCCACGCATTATGCGGCGTTACCAGCAAGTTAGGTAGTGCCTCTTTAAGCAATATATGATCAACAGGCGGAGGCTCGACACTTAATACATCTAATCCCGCGCCACCAATTTGATTGTTTTTAAGCGCATGATAGAGTGCCTCCTCATCAATCAAACCGCCGCGAGCCGTATTAATGAGAAAAGCGGTTGGCTTCATCAGCGACAACGTCTCGGCATTAATCAGCTTATCGGTGGCTTCAGTAAGCGGGCAATGAAGACTTACCACATCGGCATTTGGTAAAAGCGATGCAAGACTTGGACGAGGGTCGTCTTGTTTACCTGGGCGAGCAGCGATACTCACCTGCATACCCATAGCCTTAAACAATGCCTCTACACGCTTGCCAAGCTCGCCATGCCCAACAATTACCGCATGCTTACCCGCCAATTCCACCACGGGATGATTGAGTAAGCAGAAATGAGAAGATTCAGACCATGCTTGGTTGCGCATATCGCGCTGATACGTCACAAAATTGGTGGCCAAATTCAACGCCAAGGTCAACGTATGTTGAGCAACGCTATCAGTGCCATAGCCCTCTACATTTTGAACGGTAATACCAGCCTGTTCGCAGTAATCACGGTCGATATTGTTCATGCCGGTCGCAGTTACACCAATATAGCGAAGCTGACTGGCCTGCTGTAAATCTTTGGCTTGTAGCACGACTTTGTTAACCAGCACAGCATCGGCATTTTTAATGCGCTCGGCCACATCTTCGGCTTGAGTTTGTTGATGAAGCGTAATCGCGGCGTCGAAATTAGTTTGTAAGTCATCTAGTGACGAGGTATCAAGGCTGGGCAAATCCATGGTTTCGGCGTCTAGAAAGACAACCTGCTTTTGATTGCCGTTGCTCATCGCTTGTGATGCATTGTGTTTCGTCATTTTTGCCATGCTCTACATTACTTCCACAATCGACTCTAACGCTGTTTTCACATTAACAGGAATAGGAATGGCCTTGTCGGTTTTTCTATCTACAAACACATGCACAAATTGGCCATGAGCCACGCGTCGCTTATTCTCTCCGGCATAAACCGATAGACCATAAGTCACTGAACTTCTACCAATTTTGATAACGCGCAAGCCTACAAAAATGTCTTCAGGGTAGGCTGCCGGAGCAATGTACTGACACTGACTGCTTACCACATACGCCACGGATTGCCCGTTGTGTATATCTAGCCCACCTTCTTCAATTAAAAAACGGTTTACCGCGGTATCAAAGAAACCATAGTACACAACATTGTTGATATGTCCGTACGCATCATTGTCTTGCCAACGCGTGGCGATAGTGACTTTGTAAGGGTAGTCGGCAAGTGTAGGTGTGATATCAGTCATGATCGTCCCTTAGTGAATAAATGTATCGCTTTGTTGTTGGCGCAAATAATGAAAATCGATGAACGACTAACGCCAATTAATGTTTAATGTGCGGTAGTCTATTGCAGCGATTCTTTTGGGTAGCGCTATGAGTAAAGCACCATATCGTCACGGTGAATGGCAACATCCGTTGTTTCATAACCTAACACACTGGCAATTTCTTTCGACTTTTTCCCTTTTATAAGCGTTAAGTCTTTTGCGTTATATAAGCAAAGCCCCTTGGCAATAACTTCGCCTTGGCACACCACTTCAACAGCGTCGCCTTGTTCAAACAAACCGGCGACATCAACAATACCCGATGGCAGTAATGACGCGCCTTTTCGCACTAACGCCTCTTTCGCACCGCTATCAACTTCTATTCTGCCAGCGGTTTTTAGAGTATGGGTAAGCCACAGTCTGCGCGCGCTGGCGGGAGTGCTACTAGCATTGAATAGGGTTCCTGGCACTTTACCTTCAAGCAATGCATCGAAGGTTTCGCCTTTTCGCCCGTTTACAATAAGAGTTTGAATACCGCTACTGGTGCACTTGTCTGCCGCTTCAATTTTTGTGCGCATGCCGCCAGTTCCTACCGCAGTTCCAGCGCCGCCGGCAAGGCCGTAAATAGTGCTGTCTATTTTATCTACCTGTGGAATGAGTGTGGCGCTGGCGTCTTTTCTTGGGTCTGCGGTAAATAAACCGTCGATATCTGAGCAGATAATGAGGGTGTCTGCTTGGGCGACCAGAGCGGTGTAAGCACCCAAGTTATCGTTATCACCCACTTTGAGTTCGTTGACAGCTACGGTGTCGTTTTCATTCACAATAGGTAACGCATTGTGATTCAAAATTTCGCGCAAGGTATTTTTGATATTTACGTAGCGGGTTCTATCGCGCAGATCATCCGCCGTTAACAATACTTGTGCACAGGGAAAGTCGAAAAAGCGCTGCCAGTTGGCCATCATTAAATTCTGGCCAATCGCAGCCATGGCTTGTTTTTCTGCAATAGATGCGTTGTGACGAACCTTCACTTTGCTGCGGCCCGCGGCAACACTGCCAGAAGAGACAAGAATAATCTCTTTGCCAGCTTCGCGACTAGCAGTAATAAATCGAGCAAGAGACAGTAAATAACGCCCACTACACTCATTGCCTTCAGGAGCAATAAGCGCACTGCCAACTTTTATAACGGCACGTTGCCAATTAAAACGGTTCATAGGGGGAAGAAAAAAGAAAACAAGAGCTTAAGAATACGACAGTTAAAGCGCGAAACAAAACGATCTGTTACAGTTTTTTTGCGTTAAAACATGGTTAGTTTACGGTCAAAAAATTGGATTGTGACCGGCATACTTATATACTAGGCGGTGTTATCTTATAACAATTCTAACTTACAAGTTGCAAGGAACCTGCATGAGCACCGCAAAACGACACTTTTTCTGGCTAGCGCCAGTGTTGTCTATGCTGATTTCTCTTCCTAGTACCGCCGCTATTAAACAAACTAAAGGCGATTTCGAAGATAAATTCCGTCAGCTGGACGAAGTTCTCCCTACTCCAAACGTATACCGTAACGCCGCTGGTGAGCCAGGCCACCAATATTGGCAACAACAAGTAGATTACGATATTGACGTAAAGCTACTTGAAGACAAACGCCGCATTGAAGCAAGCGAAACCATTACTTACCACAACAACGCGCCAGATACGCTTAAGTACTTGTGGATCCAGCTTGACCAAAACAAATTCCGCGACGATTCAATGTCTGCGCTTACTACCACGTTTGGCGGTATCGGTAACCGCGGGCCGGGTACGCAAGCTGCTAGCGGCGATGCGCCAGCTAAGCTAAGCATGGGTGCATTGCGCCGTCAGCAGTTTGTTGACGACAACGAGCTGGGCTATACCATTTCTCGTGTTGAAGACAAAGCGGGCAATGACTTACGTCACACAGTAGTTGGCACCTTAATGCGTGTTGACTTGGCTCAACCGTTGAAGCCAGGCAGCAAAGTTACGTTCGATATTGATTTTGCGTTTAACATTGTAGAAGAAGACGCTGTTTCAGCACGTGCAGGTTACGAGCACTTCCCAGATGACGAACGTGAAGGTGGTAACGACATCTTCTTGCTAGCACAGTGGTTCCCTCGTCTAGCGGCTTACACAGACTACGAAGCATGGACCAATAAAGAGTTTATTGGCCGTGGCGAGTTCACGCTAGAGTTCGGTAACTACGAAGTAGATATTACGGTTCCGGCTGACCACATCGTATCGTCAACGGGTGTGCTTCAAAACCCGAAAGACGTGTTAACTAAAACACAGCGCGACCGTCTGAAAAAGGCAGAAAAAGCTGACCGTATCGTATTCATTGTTTCACCAGAAGAAGCAATTGAGAACGAAAAAGAAGGCACGACTAAGCTTAAAACCTGGACCTTTAAGGCAGAAAACGTACGTGACTTTGCATGGGCCTCTTCGCGTAAATTTGCGTGGGATGCGCGTGGTTATCAGCAAGGCGGTGACACTCAACCATTGGTAATGGCCATGTCTTTCTACCCGAAAGAAGGTGGCGAGCTATGGCAGAAGTATTCTACAGAATCAATCATCCACACCATGGATGTTTATAGCCGCTTTAGCTTCGATTACCCATACCCAGTAGCCCAATCAGTAAATGGTCCAGTTGGCGGCATGGAATACCCCATGATCACCTTCAACGGCCCGCGTACAGAGCTTCGTGACGATGGTTCACGCACGTACTCGCTTGCTGAGAAACGTTTCCTTATTGGCGTGGTTATTCACGAAGTAGGTCATATCTATTTCCCTATGACAGTTAACTCTGACGAGCGCCAGTGGACATGGATGGATGAAGGTCTGAACAGCTTCCTAGACGGCGTTGCCGGTCGCGAGTGGGATCCTACGATCCCTTGGGGCGTTGAGCCACGTGATATCACTGGCTACATGAAGTCTCAGACGCAGGTGCCAATTATGACCCAGTCTGACTCAGTACTTCGCCTTGGCCCAAATGCCTATACCAAGCCTGCAGTAGCGCTTAACATTCTTCGCGAAACTATTCTTGGCCGTGAGCTGTTTGATTTCGCGTTTAAAGAGTACGCGCAGCGTTGGATGTTTAAACGTCCTACACCATCAGATTTCTTCCGCACTATGGAAGAGGCGTCAGGCGTTGACCTAGACTGGTTCTGGCGTGGTTGGTTTTACACCACAGACCATGTAGATATTAGCCTAGACAGCGTATACAAGCTTCGTTTAGACACTGAAGATCCAGATATCGATTTTGCTCGCGAGCGCGAAGCAGAAATGGAAAAACCGAAGTCACTTACCGACCTTCGTAATAAAGAAGAAGGCAAAAAGCTTTGGGTAGATCGCTTTGAAGATATCAGTGACTTCTACGACGAAAACGATCGTTACACCGTAACTAACAAAGAGCGTAACAAGTACAAGAAATTCTTGAAAGATCTTGAGCCTTGGGAGCGTAAAGCGTTTGAGCGTGCGGTGAAAGAAGACAAAAACTACTACGTGCTAGATTTCAGCAACAAGGGTGGGTTGGTGATGCCAATCATTCTTGAACTAACGTTTGAAGACGGCACGAAAGAAGAAATGCGTATTCCTGCGGAAATCTGGCGTCGTACACCTAAAGCCGTAAGCAAGCTTATTGTTACCGACAAAGACAAAGAGCTGGTAAGCGTAACCGTTGATCCGCACTGGGAAACCGCAGACGTAGATGTGGAAAATAACCACTACCCGCGCCGTATCATTCCTTCGCGTATTGAAGCGTATAAGAATAAGCCGCGTAACACTTACGAGTACCGCGACCTTATGCACGACTCAAAGACCGAACTGAAAACCGACGACGAGGACAAAGATGACGAATAAGTTGTCTTTGGCTCGCTTGCAGCAGAGCGCGCATGCTCTGCTTGCAAGCGTAAGTGCATTCGCAATTACGGCTACGCTATTAGTTAGCGCAATGTCGTACAGCACTGCAGCCCAAGCGCATCAAATAAAAGCAGCGATTACCACGGTACTGTTCAATCCTAGAACAGAAAATATTGAGGTGATGCACCGCTTTAATTTGCACGACGCTGAACACGCGGTTAAGGCGCTGTTCGACAAGCACGCAGATATTATGGACGACATAGAAACGCAGCAACAATTCGCTGATTACGTCGCCCACCACTTTGCGATTTTAAATGCGGCAGGCGAGCCATTAGAGCTTGCTGATGTAGGTTTTGAAGTTGAAGGTAAACACTTTTGGGTTTATCAGGAAACTGCTGAGCCGCCTGTACTTGAAGGCATTAAAATTCGCCATGATGCATTGCGTGACTTGTGGCCAAAACAAGTGAATACGCTAAATGTAGAAGGCAAGGGTGATATCAAAACCCTGACCTTTGCTGATAGCGTAAATTTGCTGGAAGTAAGCTTCAAAGGCCAAAATAGCGACCATCACTAATACCTAACGGTATAAGTTTGTGAAAGCCCACCCGCATTCCTTGTCAAACGGCAGTGATTGCGGGTGGGCTTTTTTGTTTACGTGCTTCACGGTGTTCTTGTAGATAATGGATGCCTACCTCAGCTTTTGCCCCCTCTAATTCGAATAGGGAAAATCAAATATCTAAAACACGTTTTCTAATTGTCGTGTGAGACCGAAGTCGTATAGTCATCTTGGCATGCATGCTCTACCTTAACTATGGACAAACAGTTACTAAATTCAGTTAATGAGGTACATCATGACCCATAGCGCTGCATCACCGTTGCCTTCACAGGTCAAGAAACCCCAATCAAGAAGTGAGCGTAGTGCACGAAAACTACGTGCATCCAAAGCAGCTCAGTGCGCTGTTCAAGCAGAAGATGCGCAGCAAATGCAAGATGCCGATGCAAAGAACGTCAAACAAAACAATGCGTTTGCTGATAAGAAAAATATCATGTGGGTGCTGTTAAGTGGCGCAATGGCGCTAACCTTTGTCGTCATGCTGTTTTTGCCAGATACAGGGATGGGCGGCGGCCTTGTTTCCACCTATTCTGCCATGCTTTGGTGTGGCTTTTTTGGTGCAGCACTTTGGCGTTATAGAGCGAGAAGTGGCTGGGCTGGGTTTGCTTATGGAAGCGTTGTTGGACTAGTGATTCAATTTATTTCACAGATAATCTAGCACACAGTGTTTATACAATTGCCTTGTACAACTTGCCTAGTTAGAAACCGCTGAGCGACTAGGAACGGTAAGTACACATTTCTTTTAAGTACATTATGGGCAATCTAAACGGCGCTTTTAAATCAGACTTCTGTTTAAACAGAAGTCTTATCCGTTGATCGCCCTGTTGGCAACCTCACTTCCTAAACATTAAGTCCTGTTGATCTTTGATGTACAGCAATGGTCAACAGATCCTCAATGACTTTGAGCTGGAAACCCGATCCAGACGTTTTGTCCGACAGTATAATTTATAAACTCTAGTTACTTTTTTAGGTTATGTTTAGCCAATAACAAACCAAACGTTCCCCTTCGTCTTTAATAAAACTGAGTGAGCCTATGGCAGAGAAGCCCAATAAATCCGCTGAATCACCAACCCGTTCTAGTAGAGCGGTACCGTCGTCGCGTTTATCGCGCATAGGCCGCTTGGGCTCATTGGCAGGTAGAATTGCAGGTAACGTAGTATCACAAGGTGCAGGGCAACTGTTAAAGGGCGAGAAGCCCGCGTTGTCTTCGCTGCTCTTAACGCCCAAAAACATTTCAAACATTGCAGATCAGCTTGCCAGTATGCGCGGTGCAGCTATGAAGCTCGGGCAGCTTATTTCAATGGATGCAGGAGATTTTCTCCCCGAAGAACTTGCGGTAATTTTAGGGCGATTACGGGACGACGCTGACCCGATGCCAAAAGACCAGTTAATTGCCACGTTGAATCAGTCTTGGGGCGAAAAATGGCAGCATGACTTACTTTACTTTTCCTTTGCCCCTATAGCTGCGGCCTCTATTGGTCAGGTGCATAAAGTCATTACGATGGACGGTCGGATGTTAGCAGTAAAAGTGCAGTATCCTGGTGTGAAAAAAAGCATAGATAGCGATGTAGACAACGTAGCTACACTTATAAAACTCACTGGCTTGGTACCCAAATCATTAGATATCAACCCGCTTTTACAAGAGGCTAAAGCACAGCTTCACCAAGAAGCTGATTATGTGCGAGAAGCTGACATGCTCAACCGTTATCGCGCGTTGGTTGAAAGCACCGACATCCAAAGCAAGGGAAATAATGCGTTTGTCATTCCGCAAACCTTTGCTCCCCTTACCACCAGTACCGTGTTAGCGATGGATTTCATAGAGGCGCAAGACTTAGATGCGCTATTAAACGAGCCTCAGGACGTCCGAGATGCCGTGATGACGGCGCTAATGACTTTATTTTTTAATGAAATTTTTCATTTTAAGCTGCTGCAGAGCGACCCTAACTTAGCCAACTACCAGTTTAAACCCGATACAAAAGAAATCGTTCTGTTAGATTTTGGTGCTACACGGGATGTGCCTGACGCCATTTCAGCCCAGTATCAAGCGTTACTCAACAGCGCCGCAGCCAACGATAGAGCGATGATGCAGCAAGCCGCGTTTCGCATAGGATTAATTGACGAAAGCCACTCTCAAACGCAAGTCGACGCCGTCATAAACATTGGTATGGAGGCGTGTGAAGCGATTCGCTGCGAGGGCGCTTATGACTTTGGACAAAGCGATCTTATTGCAAGGCTTCACGAAAAGGGAATGGCGCTGACTATGGAGCACAATTTTTGGCACGCGCCGCCAGTAGATGCCCTGTTTATACACAGGAAGCTAGGTGGCTTATTTCTGTTGGCTAAACGATTGAAAGCTAAAGTAGATATGCGAAAGGCTGCAGGTACATGGCTGAATCTATAACCTGCACTTCGTTGGTGTGTTAAGCGAGTAAGAAACTACTTATTACGCAGCTTATATATCGTTTAAATCGGTTTTGCGGTGCTGTGCCATGTTTTACTGTGAAAACGTTGCGCTGCGACCTTACTGAACTCAAATAGGACCCACTTCAAGAGCCTATAGCACTCGTACAACAGTCTAGTAAGGCAAATCCATGCTGAACGGTAACGCCATCTGCTCTTTACTTTTTGGCGGGTTGCCAATCATTTCATCGTAAGGCGTATCGTGCTTCATCACCGCCTGCTGAACATGACAATGCGCGAAGGCTTCGCGAATGTGGCCGGCACTAAAAAAACGCATGGGCTTATCTTTGTTGTCGTAAAGCATGCCACTTTGACTGCCGATAGTGAGATAAACCAGGTAAACATTCATCTCATACGACTGAACTTCCAGATAATCTATCGCGGTTGGCGACTCTTCAGTATCTCGAAAATAGAACTTCTGCATTTTTCTACCTCATGAACCAAGTATGCACCTTGCACGCCCTATATTCTTATTTAATGATGGAAGTTAGGGCTAAAAAGCAGAATATATACGTTAGGCAAGGTGCTCAGGTTCATTAGATAGATCTAGCGGAGGTCGATGGTTTTTAAACCGTACTGCATTTGCCAACACCAGTAAGGATGCAAGAGAGCAGGCACTGTATAGGAACGCCGCCGTTCCCATTCCAGAAGCAATCCATAGTAATGGAAATACCAGCAACCTAGGGCCTTCAACAGCTAAAGCGACTTTCGCTTTGGACAGTATAAAGCCATTTTGTATACTCATAACAATGACAGTCGCTACAGCAATGATCTGATGCTTAGTTGACAAGTTATTGATATTTAAAAGGAGATAAAGCATTACTCCCAGCATGATTAGATGCTGCATAACACTGTAGCGTTTTACTGCTCGGTGTAATTTAGGGTGATACTGTCTAAACTTACTCACGCTAATTATCCTATAAGGGCACATTTAAGTTGAAACGGGGTCGTGAGGCTCGAAATATTCATTAATTATTATAGATAACAACGAGCTAGCATTTGCTTTTCAATGACTAATCAACACATTAGTACACAAACCCAATTTGTTAAACATTTGTTTTAAAATTATTTTTGCATTTACATAATATCGAATGTGAATGAGAAGAAAAAATGAGGGTTTTCCACTAAATTTGTATAAAAAGAAATCGGAAAGTGACTTTTTTACGTTAAAAAGTGTTCAAAATAAGGAATTTACAATCTAAGGGAACATTTCTCTTGATTGATTTTCTAAATTTGGGTGTTATCTCTGGTAGTATTACCAAAAGGATAGTTTTGTAGCGGAGTCATTATGAGCGAATCGTCGGAAAAGAAATCGTTAGGCCCACACTTTATCATTGTAGGCATCCTTCTTGTTGTTATTCTGGCTGTTGTGTTTTGGCCCAGCGACGATGAGCCTGAGCCTGTAGTTACTCCTGAGCCCGAAGTGACTGAACCTGAAGTGACTACGCCAGAAGAGCCTGAAGTATTTGAGCCTACTCAGCCCGCCCCAACAGTAGAGCTTGAAGAAAAAGACGAGGTTGAGCCGCTTCCTGAGCCAGTTGAACCAGAACCGGAACCTCTGGATACCAGCGATCCTGCGGTGAAAGCTTCACTTATTGAGAGTTCGTCTGCGAGCGAAGAAACCGTTAACCGCATGCTGGTTGACGAAGGTCTAATTCAACGCTTTGTGGTGTCGGTTACGAATCTAGCAAATGATGAAATGGCGCCTAATCACCAGTTACTAACGCCACCTGAGCAGAACTTCCGCGTATACTCTCAAGCAGGCAAGCAATGGATTGATGCTGCAAGCTATAAACGTTATACACCATACGTAGATATGTTGGAGTCATTCAATAACGAAGCACTGCTTAACATATACGGTATTTATAAAGACGACATTCAGGCGAAGTACGCCGAAATTGGAAGCCCTGACCAAGACTTCAACAGCGTATTACTAGAAGCGATTGATCAGCTTCTTGATACACCTGAAGTGCCGGTTCCTGTAGAGGTTTATACCGACTCGGTCGCCTACAAGTATGCTGATGATCGTCTAGAGAGTTTAAACGAGCCACAGAAACAACTTCTTCGTACTGGCCCAGATAACATGCGTCGCATAAAGGCAAAGCTACGCGAACTGAAAGTATTGGTTGAAGAGCGTGGATCTAACTAGATTTCAGCAGCAGCTTAAGGGCACGTCGTCAAAAGCGCGCCCTTTACCTCCTGTTGAACAATGGAACCCCGATTTTTGCGGTGACATTAATCTAACTATAGCGCTTGATGGAAGATGGTTTTATGAAGGCAGTCCTATTGGGCGCGCAAGCTTGGTTCAGCTTTTTGCTTCGGTGTTAAAGCGGGAAGGTGACAAGTACTTCTTAGTTACTCCCGTAGAGAAAGTAGGCATTACCGTTGAAGACACACCTTTTCTTGTAACTCAATGGCATAGGGAAGAGGGTGAATCAGCGAGTGATAACACCTATGTGTTTACCACACAAACAGGCGACATCGTAAGGTTAGAGCGTGCTGATCAGCTCGAACTTCGCGTTCCGCCTAAAGCCATACAAGATCCAGAGGCAACGCCCATTCCCTACCTATGCGTTCGCAGAAACTTGTGGGCAAGACTACATCAAAATGCCTATTATCAACTGCTTGAACAAGCTGATGAAAAACCGGATGAAGCCGGCACGCAATTTAGTATTCAGTCAAACGGCATCATCTTTATTTTAGGTGAAGTAAGCAACTAGCCTACTTTGTTGCTTCTGTCTCTTCGAACATATCAAAACGTAATTCATCTTCAATAAAGCACCGTTAACAGCGCTTTGTTTTGCGTTATACCTCTGACTGCATTACATTCGATATAGTCTATAAAACAATCAACAAGAAGACCTATATCATGAAAAAGCCTCTGATTACGCTGGCTGTTGCCAGTGCCTTACTCTCATCGCCCTTTTCCACTGTAGCCGACACGCTGATTCATGCAGGAAAAGTGTTTACTGGCACATCAAACTCTCTTCAGGAAAATGTGACTATTGTTGTTGAAGACAACAAGATCAAAGCAGTAAAGAAGGGGTTTGCTGAAGCCCAAGAAGGCGATACTGTCATCGACTTGAAGACGTCAACCGTTATGCCTGGTCTGATGGACATGCATGTTCATTTGTCTTCTCAACATGGTGGGCCTCAAACGTATCTGGAGCGCTTTTCACTAAATGAAGCCGACTATGCATTACGAGCAGCGAACTACGCTAAGATTACGTTAGATTCGGGCTTCACCACGGTTCGCAACTTAGGGGATGGTTACAACGAAACCGTTGCGCTAAGGAACGCTATTAGTAAAGGCTATGCAACAGGCCCGCGTATTTATACCGTTGCTAAATCTATTGCTACTACAGGCGGACACGCCGATCCAAGTAATGGCTTATCTCATTTACTTCGCCCAGACGTAGGCCCTAAGCAAGGTGTGGTTAATGGCGAAGCTGAAGCCCGTGAAGCAGTAAGAACTCGTTACCAAGATGGCGCGGACTTGATCAAAATTACGGCAACCGGCGGTGTATTAAGCGTTGCCAAAAGCGGCCAAAACCCGCAGTTTATGACCGATGAACTAGAAGCAATTGTTGAAACGGCAAAAGACTACGGTATGACAGTAGCAGTGCATGCTCATGGGAAAGAAGGCATGAAGCGGGCTATTGAAGCCGGTGTAGATTCTATCGAACACGGCACTTATATGGATGACGAAATCCGCAAATTAATGAAGAAGCACGGCACCTACTATGTACCAACAATACTGGCAGGAAAGTTTGTAGCAGACAAAGCCAAAATTGATGGCTTCTTTCCGGAATTGGTGCGCCCGAAAGCTGCCGCTATCGGCCCGCTTATCCAAAATACGTTTGAACAAGCGCATAAAGCAGGCGTAAAAATTGCTTTTGGTACAGACAGTGGTGTATCAGCCCACGGCGACAATGCGCAAGAGTTTTCATTAATGGTTGAAGCTGGTATGAAGCCTGCCGACGCGCTGCTAAGTGCCACCGTGAATAGCGCGAATTTACTAGGTATCAGCGATATTCTTGGCACGCTGGAAGAGGGTAAGTTGGCTGATATTGTTGCGGTTCAAGGCAACCCGCTTGACGATATATCGCTTATGGAAAGCGTGTCTTTTGTGATGAAAGACGGAGTTGTTTACAAGCAGTAGAGAAAATAAAGTGGTAGGGATTACATGGAACTAGGTAAAAAGGTTAAGCACAAAACCAAAAAACTTGTCGATTCTAAGCATATGTTAAAGGGCATCACTCTTGCCTCATTTTTAGAATCAACCATTGTTCCCATACCACTAGAAGCCGTAATGGTGCCACTAATGCAAGCAAGACGAGAGTCGCTTTGGCAAATTGCATTGATGGCCACCATAGGCTGCGTGATTGGCGCAGTCTTCGGCTATGCTCTTGGCTATTATCTTTTCGATATGGTTGGTCAGTGGCTTATAGATACTTTTTTCAGCCAGGAACAATTTGATAATGTTAAACAGCAGATGCAAAACCAAGGTTTTTGGTTCGTAATGACCTTAGGTATTGCCCCTATCCCTTTTCAGGTTGCGATGCTTGCAGCAGGTGCAACCCAATACTCACTTCCGCTTTTTCTTTTAGCTACTGTTATTGCACGTTCAATTCGCTATTTCGGACTCGCAGCCGTGGTCTATTACGCAGGAGACAAAGCTGAGCAGCTCATTAAGCGCTACAAAATGAAAGCGGTTATTGCTATCACAGTTGCAGTGCTTCTTTTATGGTGGCTTTCAAATTTAATCAGCCAATAAGCTTGCCTGTACTAGTGACTCAAAGCACTTAATAGGCGAGACAAACGATGCCGTTGGTTCACGACAACGTAAATATCAAATCAACCCAATAGATTTTTTGAACTTTACATTTGATAATGATTCTTATTTGCACTAATGTAATAAAAAACAGGAGGTGCTTATATGAATGTTCAGCGGCTATGCCCAGTTTACAAAAAGTGGCTACAGCTAAACCCTTCAAACGCGCGACAGCATCGCTATGCTATGCAAGCGCAGACGCAACAGGCTCATCAACAGGGTAAATTGGATTATGCGAGAGAATTAGGTTACCAGACCTTTGAGGCCGCAAAGGTTATCCTTAATGCGCTTCAGCCTACCTCTTTGCAGAAAGTCAGTGTAGTTCAAGAAGACGTACTCGCTTTTTCCACTATGGGAATGTACTTATCATCTCTGCTTGCCGAAGAACATAGGAAGCGAGAATCTCACGCTATTTTACAAGAATGTCAGCAACAGCTTATTGCCATATTACCCCTGCATGCCACCAATCCTTCTATATGCAGGCTAATCGCGGCCATTCAGCATACCCTTGAGCAAACCTATGTCCCCCAAGCAAGCAAACGACTCGCTTCTGTGGCAGTGCATTAAATACTTTAGATAAAAGGAGATAGTTATGGCGTCGAAACAAATTTCAAGCGAAGACGGCTTTGTCTCATTAAACGTTAGAGCTTCTGTACTTCAAAAAATGCTTAATGGTGAAGTGCTACACATGACAGATATTCACTGTACCTGTTCGCGAAGCAAGCAGGTTTTGAAGCAACTTTTATTGCAGGCTGCTAGCGGCCGCGAATAGAAACAGTAACATCGAGTAGGGTGAGGCGTCACCGCCTCATCCCTCTCACAGAACCGTACATACGGGCCTCGTATACGGCTCATGTA
>NZ_CAMZMZ010000018.1:0-82319 GCF_947311905.1 Alteromonas sp. CyTr2
GTGGACGATGGGACTTGAACCCACGACAACCGGAATCACAATCCGGGGCTCTACCAACTGAGCTACGCCCACCATAGGGTGTGTTTGCAATTTACACGCTTTATTTTAGCAGTGTAAATACAAAAATTCAGCCTTGCTATCAGGACCTACCTGACTCGCATGGCGCGCCCGGCAGGATTCGAACCTGCGACCCACGGCTTAGAAGGCCGTTGCTCTATCCAGCTGAGCTACGGGCGCTTGGCGAATCTTCGCTGCAAAAAGTGGTCGGTGAGACAGGATTTGAACCTGCGACCCCTTGTACCCAAAACAAGTGCGCTACCAAGCTGCGCCACTCACCGACTGTCGTACCGACCTTGAAGCGTTAGCCTCTGTGCCGTTACGGGGTGCGAATATTACTGACATCCCCCCACCTCGTCAAACACTTTTTTAAATTAAATCATCAACCGCTCACAAAGCATCCATTCTCACGTTTTTTTGAACAATCACCCTTGTATTTTCCTGTCTTTAGCCTAGGTTTGGGCTTTTTTGAAGGGTAAGCATCAGGCTTTCCATTAACGGTCGTTTACGTTGAACATTTGTGGCGAATAATTGCCGAGTAATAACTACTAGAGTATTAGTCCTATTTTATGAAACAATATAGGGCACTTGTTGACCACCCAACCATATAAGAATCGTACAAGACTATGACCGCCCATCTTATTGACGGCAAACTAATTGCCAAACAAGTTCGCCAACACGTAACCTCCTATGTTGAATCGCTTACGCAAGCAGGTAAAAGACAACCAGGCCTAGCCGTTGTCCTTGTTGGCAGTGATGCAGCTTCTCAAGTTTATGTTTCCAATAAACGTAAAGCGTGCGAAGAAGTGGGGTTCGTTTCTCGCTCTTTCGACCTTCCTTCTGATACTACAGAAGAGACCTTGCTAAATTTAGTGGACGAGCTAAACGAAGATAAAGAGATAGACGGAATTCTGGTACAGCTTCCTTTACCTGCAGGGTTAAATGCAGAAAAGGTACTTGAACGTATTCACCCTCATAAAGATGTCGACGGATTTCATCCATACAATATTGGCCGCCTTGCACAGCGTATTCCTGCACTACGTCCCTGCACGCCAAAAGGCATCATGACCATGATAGAGTCAACCAAGCGCCCTGTAAAAGGCTTGGACGCGGTCATTGTAGGTGCGTCGAATATTGTGGGGCGCCCTATGAGCCTGGAACTGCTTTTAGCAGGCTGCACCGTTACTACCTGTCACAAGTTTACTCAGGACCTTAAAAGTCACGTTCAACGTGCAGACCTACTGGTAGTCGCAGTAGGTAAACCGAACTTTATTCCTGGTGACTGGGTAAAGCAGGGCGCGATTGTCATTGATGTAGGTATTAATCGCGTTAATGATGGTTCACTTGTTGGCGATGTTGATTTCGAAAAAGCGAAAGAGCGCGCAGGCTGGATAACCCCCGTTCCAGGCGGAGTTGGGCCGATGACAGTAGCCAGTTTGATAGAGAATACGCTGGAAGCTTACGTAAAATATCATTCTTAAAGCACAAATAGTTCAACCAAAATGTTAGGCAGAAATTAAATTTCTGCCTTTTTGTTTTATACTCCCCTCACGTTGAACACAGACTCAAACTGACCTACACCTTTTTATGGCAGAACCAACATCTCCTCTATGGGAACAGCACGTAATTGATGCAACGCTTAAATGGGTTGACGACATTGTGATAAAGCACAACTTTTGTCCCTTTGCGCGCTATGTAAGAACACCTCACCAAATTCGGTGTGTGGTAATTGAGGGCGATGCGGGAAATGTCGTTCAATCGCTATACGATGAGTTGCGGCATTTAGAAGAGAACGACACCACCGCTACGACGCTAATTGCACTCACGCATTCAACCCTTGCTGATTTCAACGAATATCTCGATGTATTGGCTATCAGCGATAATATGTTGCACGACTGGGGATACAGCGGCACTTACCAACTTGCCAGCTTCCACCCCAATTATGTATTCGACGGTAGCGACATAGACGATGCTGAAAACTATACCAATCGTTCACCCTACCCGCTTTTGCATTTGATTCGTGAAACTGATATCACACGCTACATGAAGAAAGAAGAAGATGCCGAAAAGATATTCAGCCATAACATTAAAAAGGCACGGACGCTTGGGTGCCCTTATTTTGAGGGTGTGTTAGACACGCTTAAAAAAGATAAGCCCGCTCGATAAAACACGTGAAGCTTACCTTTTTTGTGCAATGTTAAAAACACCCACTAAAAAAAGAATAAGCTCGTGATGCGAGCAGGCCCAAAGTATTGGATTACTCCAGGGAACCCAAATAAGCTGCGCCTTATAACAAGCAGAATGTTTATTTGGCTCAAGTTTTCACTTGAAACGTCACTTTACCTGCAAATTATGTGAGTAATATGACAACGTTACACATTTTTGACTTCGTTAAGGCTAAAACGTGAATACCCACAATTCATTTTCTCTAGAGGCGATAGCGACCGTCGCTACGCCTTTCAAGCAAAAGTTTGCTATCCCACGACAGCCCAACTTGGCTAAAGCCCAAGGTGTTATTACCTTCGAAGAAGGCTTTAACGATATCAATATGCTTAAAGGGATAGAGAATTACAGTCACCTTTGGCTGCTTTTTATCTTTCACCAGAATATTGAACGCGGTTGGAAAAATACGGTAAAAGCCCCTCGTCTAGGTGGTAATGCAACTATGGGCGTATTGGCAAGTCGCAGTACCCACCGACCTAATGGGATTGGCATGTCTGTGGTGAAAAACAAAGGTGTGGTTAGCAGTAACGGACAGACACAGTTAGTGGTTGAAGGAGTAGATTTAGTCGACGGCACACCACTTGCCGATATCAAGCCCTATATCGCGTACGCTGATAGTGTTCCTAGCGCCAGCGATAATCTTGATGACATTAACCCCATACCCAATCGCGACGTTTCATTCGCTGATACAATCAAGCCCATACTTGCTGAAATAGAGAAAAAGCACCGTGATTTTTCTGCTTTGGTGACTGCGGTACTGTCCCAAGACCCTCGCCCAGCCTATAAACAGCATATTGAAAATGACGAGAAAACCTACCGTGTGACGTTATACGATATTGATGTGGGGTTCGAAATAAGAGATGCCGCCGTTAAGGTGACCGAACTGATTCATTTAGGATAATTACACTATTAGTGTTAACAGTCTGTGGCGAAATAGCTCACAGTTAATTAGAATACGCCCAAACGTGTGACACCTTATCTCGGTTCAAGCATTTCGCAATGTTTTGTTTTGCGAATTGCCGTTTGCGAAAGAGCATCACACTAACCGTCATAAATACATTTATAACAGGATACCTGCTTTACATGCGCACTAGTCAATATTTGCTTGCCACGCAGAAAGAAACACCTGCAGATGCAGAGGTTATCAGCCACCAGCTTATGCTAAGAGCTGGTATGATCAGAAAGCTTGCCTCGGGTCTATACACGTGGTTGCCATCTGGTCTTCGTGTACTTAATAAAGTAGCCAATATTGTTCGTGAAGAAATGAACAAAGCAGGCGCGATTGAAGTGCTAATGCCCGTTGTTCAGCCCGCAGATCTGTGGGAAGAATCTGGACGATGGGAAGAATACGGCCCAGAGTTACTTCGTATTAAAGACCGCCACCAGCGTGATTTCGTATTAGGCCCAACGCACGAAGAAGTTGTTACCGCGCTTGTGCGTAATGAAATTAGCAGCTACAAGCAGCTTCCGCTCAATCTATACCAAATTCAGACTAAATTCCGCGACGAAGTGCGCCCCCGTTTCGGCATTATGCGTGGTCGTGAATTTACCATGAAAGATGCGTACAGCTTCCACTTAGAAGACAGCTGTTTAGAAGAAACGTATCAAAAAATGTACGACGCTTACTGCAATATATTCTCGCGTATGGGCTTAGACTTCAGAGCAGTCATTGCCGACTCTGGCTCTATTGGTGGTAATCACTCTCACGAATTCCACGTACTTGCCGCATCAGGTGAAGACGATATCGCTTTCTCAAGCGACAGTGATTACGCTGCCAATGTTGAAATGGCTGAAGCTGTTGCGCCTGAAAAAGCTGTCGCATCGGGCGCTGCAGTTGAGACTAAAGATGCCAAAGGCAAAGATTTCAATGCCATCTTAAAAAGCGTAGAAGCCGAAGTGACAAACGCGGTCAAAGTCGTAGTAGTGAAAGCCGCTAATGAAGTAGACAGTAAAGGCGAAGAAGTAGTTTCTGATAAATGGGTAGCCCTTGTACTTCGTGCTGATCATGAGCTTAATGATGTAAAAGCAGAGAAGTTATCCAGCGTTGCAAGCCCGCTTGTTGAAGCATCATTTGAACAAGCAAAAGATATTCTTGGCGTGTCACCATTGTTTGCTGATGCAACCAACCTGCCTGTACCCGCTTTTATTGACGCTAGTGCAGCTGCCCTTGCTGACTTCACTACAGGCGCAGGCGCAGGCGGTAAGGTAAATATTAACGTAAACTGGTCTGAAGATATTACTGGCGTTGATATTCGCAACGTTGTAGCAGGCGATGCATCTCCTGACGGGAAAGGCACGCTAGATATTAAACGCGGCATCGAAGTGGGCCATATCTTCCAGCTTGGCAGCAAGTATTCAGAGGCCATGAACTGCGGCGTACTAAGCGAATCAGGTAAGCACCAAACCTTAACTATGGGTTGTTACGGTATAGGCGTATCTCGAATTGTTGCGGCAGCTATCGAGCAAAACCACGATAAATTTGGCATAAAGTGGCCAGATCCTATTGCACCGTTTAAAATTGCATTAATACCAATGAATATGCATAAGTCTCATCGTATTAAAGAAGCAGCGGAAGCGCTTTATGAAGAGCTTGTTGCCCTTGGCGTAGAAGTGTTGTTTGACGACAGAAAAGAGCGTCCGGGTGTCATGTTCAATGATATGGAATTAATTGGCATACCTCACAGCATTGTTATTGGTGAAAGAAACCTAGATAATCAACAGGTTGAGTATAAGAATAGACGTACTGGTGAAAAGCAGTTGTTAGATATTAGTGCAGCAAAGGGCTTTGTAGCCGCACTCTAGCGCCTGATCTCGCCGATTAGATTAGAAAAGAGGGCGTATGCGGTTAACATTTTATGGCGTAAGAGGGTCAATCCCTACCCCGGGAGCAGCTTACGTCCGCTATGGTGGCAATACTGCATGCGTTCACATTGAGCTTGAGGATGGTACCGATATCATCCTCGACTCTGGCACAGGGATTCGCGTGCTTGGCGAGCGCCTTATTCAAAAAGATACACCCATTAATCTGCTGTTGAGCCACAACCATTGGGATCATATTCAAGGCTTCCCTTTTTTTGCGCCTATCTATCAGGCTTCACGCGAAATCAACATATACCCGGGTCAAACCCTCCTTGATGAACCTGATCAAATTTTAAAGCAAATGGAAGGGTCGTTATTTCCAGTCCCCCGAAGTGCGCTGAAAGCTAACATTTCTATTGTCGATATTCCCAAGTCTACAAGCCGATTTTCAGTAGGAAGCGCAACCATAACTCGCTTAGCCATGAACCACCCCGGTCGTGGCAGTGCTTATTGTATTGAAGCCGATGACGCAAAGGTGGCTTACATAACAGATAATGAGCTTTACCCCCCCTACAAAAAAGAAACAGACTTTATCGATTTCGCAAAATTTGCACAAAATGCCGATCTGCTAATACACGATGCACAGTACATGTTGTCTGACATGCCAGCTAAGAACGGATGGGGTCATTCGGTCGCGGAAGAAGCGGTGAAACTAGCAATGGCATGTAACGCAAAAAAATTAGCTTTATATAGTCATGATCCAGAACGGACTGATGACGATATAGATGATGTTGTAAACCATTGTAATGTATACGTCACAGTGGCAGAGTCTAATCTACAAGTATTTGCATCTTCAGAAGGCCAAGCACTGGACTTCAGTTAAGCATAACAACAACCCCACGTTACGGAGAATTAAAGGTGTCTATGTTAAAGCCTTTTGTATTTTTAGCAGCATTTGCTGCTTGTACGCCTGTGTGCGCTCAACAATCACAAGAAGTGGTAAGCGAACAAGCGTCATCTTTAGAAAATAGTGAACAAGAGCGCACTGTTGAAAATGAAGAAAATCAATCGTCACAGGATGAAAGCGGTATTGAAGTTATCGATATCATCAAGCGTGACACCATCACGGAAAGTGCACTGGATAACCGATTAGAAGGCGATAAAGAAGCACTGGATAATGTGTTTGCTATCACTCAGCATAGACAAAACTATCTACTTCCAATCACTTACGTTTCCAATCCAAGCTCTGTAGCCAGTGAAGAACTAACAAACGAGAACATAGACAATAAAGAAGCCAAATTTCAGGTAAGCGCAAAGCTGCCGCTTTATTTGGAAGATACAGGATTCGACGGTGTTTACTTTGGCTTTACGCTAACCTCTTTCTGGCAGCTTTATAACAGCGAAGCGTCGAAGCCGTTTCGCGAGACCAATTACGAACCAGAAGTCTTTTGGCAAGAAACAGCCGATTATTCCGTACTTGGCTACAAATTTAATACTTTTCAAGTTGGTTTCAATCATATGTCTAACGGTCAAAGCGGGCTGCGCTCTCGAAGCTGGAACCGTATATTTGCCTCTATTGTCTTTAGCGACGATGACGATATCTACTACCTAAAGACGTGGTACCGTATTCCTGAAGACGAGAAAACAGACCCGCTTGATCCAACCGGCGACGATAACCCTGATATACAAGACTATTACGGTAGAATGGAACTTGGTTATGGAAGGAAAATTGGCGCGTTTAAAGTACTGGCGCTTTTACGAAATAACCTCGACGTAGATGAGAACCGAGGCAGCATCCAGCTAGACTTCACCTACCCTATCTCTGACCGCTATGAAGTCTTGCTTCAATACTTCAATGGCTATGGTGATTCGCTTATCGACTATAACCGCTCACAAGAACGTATTGGTATCGGTTTTCAGCTGCACTTTTTGTAATAAATAACCACGTAGACACAGGATGGGCACGCCAAACCGCTTTTGTATGGCGTGCTCTTTTCATTTTAGGCATCACTGTTTGCTAATCAATCACGCCTGCCGCGCGATAAAGCTGAATATGCACCTCTACCAGCGCTGCAATATCTCTTTGGTAGCCTCCACCAATTACCGCAGCAATCGGAACGCCCAAACGCTCGGCTAACGCAAAGACTTGCGTATCTCTTTCGTACACGCCTTGCGTAGAAATATGCAAATGGCCAAGGTCGTCGTTTACATGCACATCAACGCCTGCGTCATAGATGATGGCATCGGGCTGAAATTGTCTCATTACCATCGTTAGCGCTTGTTCTAGCGTAGTTAGATACTCATCGTCTGCGGTGCCCTTATCGAGTCCTATATCAATATCGGAACGCTGCTTTCTGTGAGGGAAGTTCTTTTCACCATGAATAGATAAGGTAAAAATATCACGGTCGTTTTCGGCAAGTTTTGCTGTGCCATCGCCTTGATGCACATCTAAATCGACAATAAGCACATTTTCAACGGACGGGGTTTGCTGCATAGTTTTCGCTGCCAAATATAAATCGTTGAACAAGCAAAAACCTGAACCAAAATCAGCAAACGCGTGATGATACCCGCCCGTTAAATTCAATGCTTTTCCATGCTCTAGCGCTAGCTTGGCTGTTAAACAGGTCCCAGCAACGGCAGTACGGGTACGCTCAATCAGCTGCTGCGACCAGGGAAAGCCTATGCGGCGCATGGCTTTCTTATCTAATGCGCCAGTACTTAGTGCATCAACATAGTCCGGATCGTAATAGGCAGTGAGAAAAGAAAGATCAACCGGTGATGGAGTAACAAAACGCGATGCTTCCACACCACGATTTAACAATTCATCGCGAATACCTACGTACTTCTCGATGGGAAATCGGTGTCGCTCAGGAAGATCTAACTGGCTATAAATAGGATGAAATACGAGTGGTGTTGTCATTATTATCAATACTAGTTTAGGGCGCGCGCATCTATAACAGATAAAAGAAAAGGAGCGTGAACATTGTTCAAACACTCCCTTTTAACGTGTTTATACTGACAAAGCACAGTTACCGGGTCAAACTGTTCACCACCTTTTCAACATTTTCTGACATACTTTTCATTGAGCGTGACATGTCATCACGCTGAGCAAGTTTATGATATTTTTCAGATGATGTGACCACATTACTGATAATTGTTTCCACCTGCTGAAGTACAGCCTCTTGCTCATCTGCGGCTTCGTTAAGCGCCACAACTACACTGGCGGTTTCTTGAATATCCCTCACCACGTTATTGAGTGTTTCAAGCGCTGTCGCTGCTTCTGCTGCGTTTGTGTCTGACAGCTGCTTGCCTGACGACATCGCCGCAACGGCGCCTTTTGCTTCAGCTTCAAAACTACTTAAAATGTCGTTAATTTCCTTGGTCGACTGCTGTGTTTTAGCTGCAAGTGCTCGAACCTCGTCGGCTACCACAGCAAAACCACGGCCATGCTCACCTGCCCTAGCAGCTTCAATTGCAGCGTTTAGAGCCAGTAGGTTAGTCTGATCGGCAATTTCATTAATAACATTTACCACTTTTAGAATATTGGTACTGCGGCTTTGCAGTTCTGACACGATATTACTTGATTCGGTTACCGTTTTTGCTAGCTGCTTAAAGCCTGCATTGGCGCTTTCAAACGTAGCATAACAACTTGCCACGTTCTTTTCTGAGTTATTTGTCGCCACAGCGACTTGGTCGGTGATTGCCACTAAATTTTGCACAATCTCTTTAAGTTTATCCGTACTGCTATCAAGCGAGCGCGACGCATCCCGTTGTCCATTGGCGCCTTCCATAATGGATTGACTGACGTTACCGAGGGTGCCAAACGCCTTCTCCATTTCGGTCTCCGCTTGTTGAAGCTGCGCAACCGAATCTTTCAATTTGTTTTGTAATGCCCTGGCAGATTCTGCCAGCATGCCCAATTCATGATCGCTGGAATACGTTAACGCGTAGTCGTAACGGCTATGAGCCAAGTTGGATATACACGCCGCAACCTGCTTTGTTGGTTTAATAACCTGAGAGCGCAAACGAGCAATCACATAAGCAACAGAAAGCACAGAAAGCGCAATTGCTGCCAGTAGAATTATCCAGAGCATAGTGCGCGTATTGGCTTTAAGTTCAGCAATCGCATTCGCTGAATCGGCTGCAATTTCCGCCGCGATACCTGAGAGGAGCTTAGCAGGCTCTCTATCAATACCTCGAACAAAGCTATCTCCAACCTTTGGATCAAACCCTGAGTTAATAAATGCGTCGTATCCTTCACGGTATTTCTCGGCCATGACTGCATGGGCTTTTTGAAATTGCCTGATATCTGACTTCACGCTTTCACTTATCACACTACTTGATAGCATCAGGTCAAACTGGCGAGTGATGCCGGCCTCTCTCTGCTTGAATCGCTCCCAGTATTTTTCTCGGTCGTCTTTTTTGTGGCCACGCAACAATACGTTCTTCCACTCTTGCACTTGAGTTTTGAAAGTACTTAGCGTGGTATTGACGTCTCGTTCTGACTGAACAAGGGTGTTTTCTAACTCATCGAATGAATTAAGTAACGAGAAAGACTTTAGAATTGAGGCACCGTTTAATAGTACAAGAATTAAAAAGCTGGCGAGAACAGGCGTCATCACCAAACGGCTGATGCTTGTGTAATTGAACACGGCTTAACCTTTAGTATAAATATAAAGAAGGACGTCGCCATTAAATGATATTTTTATGACGGTATGGTTACAAATTTGGTATGAATCAACATACCAATATATGCGAAAATATACACCCTTATAGTAACAGGCTTATTAACTTGCTCTTTTTTAAGTAGATACAAAAAAAGAGCCCGAAGGCTCTCTTTTCATTTCGGTAAATTTACACCCGTTTATTCCCACTCAATTGTAGCAGGTGGCTTACCAGAAATGTCGTATACTACGCGGCTAATGCCGTCAATTTCATTGATAATGCGATTCGACACTTTACCTAGGAAGTCGTAGGGCAAATGTGCCCAGTGAGCTGTCATGAAATCGATGGTTTCTACTGCACGAAGGCTTACTACCCAGTCGTATTTACGCGCATCACCCATTACGCCAACTGAGCGCACTGGAAGGAATACGGTAAACGCTTGGCTTACTTTTTGGTATAGGTCAGCTGCATATAGCTCTTCAATAAAGATAGCGTCTGCACGACGTAGTAAGTCGCAATATTCTTTCTTAATTTCACCAAGTACACGAACACCTAGACCCGGACCAGGGAACGGGTGACGGTAAAGCATGTCGTACGGTAAACCTAGCTCAAGGCCGATTTTGCGTACTTCGTCTTTAAAGAGTTCACGCAGTGGCTCAACAAGACCTAGCTCCATATCTTCTGGAAGACCACCCACGTTGTGGTGCGATTTGATTACGTGCGCTTTACCCGTTGCAGAACCCGCTGATTCAATAACGTCTGGGTAAATAGTACCTTGCGCTAACCACTTCGCGTTTTCACGCTTACCCGCTTCTTCGTCAAATACACGAACGAACTCATTACCAATAGCTTTACGTTTAAGCTCAGGATCTTCAATGCCTTTTAGGCGATTAAGGAAACGCTCTTCAGCGTCTACACGGATAATGTTAAGGCCGAAATGGTCACCAAACATTTCCATTACCTGATCAGCTTCATTTAAGCGAAGCAGGCCATTGTCTACAAACACACAAGTAAGTTTGTCATCTATCGCGCGGTGAAGCAGCATGGCTGTTACTGAAGAATCTACGCCGCCTGAAAGGCCAAGAATAACTTCTTCATTGCCCACCTTCTCTTTTATACGCTCAATGGCATCGTCAATAATTGCGCCAGCTGTCCAGAGCTTTTCACACTTACAGATGTCCATCACAAAATGAGTTAATAAACGCATGCCTTGGCGAGTGTGAGTCACTTCAGGATGGAACTGCACGCCATAGAATTGCTTCTCTGCGTTATACATTGCAGCATGTGGGCATGAAGCGGTTTGCGCGATGGTTTCAAACCCTTCGGGAATAGCTGCCACTTTATCGCCGTGGCTCATCCATACATCAAGCAGCGCCGCGCCGTTATCGCCTATCGCATCTTCAATTTTATCCAGCAGCGGGCTTGGCTTAATCACTTCTACTTGCGCATAACCAAATTCACGCTTGTCTGAACCCAGTACGCCACCACCTAGCTGTTGTGCCATGGTTTGCATGCCATAGCACACGCCTAGCACTGGCACGCCGGCTTCAAATACGTACTCCGGCGCGCGTGGTGAGCCTTCTTCGGTTACTGACTCTGGGCCACCTGACAGAATAATCCCTTGAGGATTAAATTCGCGGATTTGCTCTTCGGTCACATCCCAAGCCCAAAGCTCACAGTAAACGCCTATTTCGCGAACACGACGTGCTATCAACTGCGTGTATTGCGAGCCAAAATCCAAAATAAGTATGCGTTGGTCGTGGATATTTGTGGTCATGTTTTATTTTTACCCGTTAAATAAAAGAACAAAGGCTGGTGTAGTACCAGCCTCGCAGTCGTCGGTCGCCTTAACCTAAACGGTAATTTGGCGCTTCTTTGGTAATGCTTACATCGTGCACGTGGCTCTCGCCCATTCCGGCTGAAGTTACGCGCACAAATTGTGCCTTGGTATTGAGCTCTTCAATCGTTGCGCAGCCCGTTAAGCCCATGGCTGAGCGCAAGCCGCCCATTTGCTGATGGATAATATTAGCAATTGGACCTTTGTACGCTACACGACCTTCAATACCTTCTGGTACAAGTTTCTCAGCGTTATCAGAATCTTGGAAGTAACGGTCTGACGAACCGTGGCTTTGATCCATAGCGCCTAGTGAACCCATACCGCGATATGACTTGTAATAACGGCCTTGGAAAAGTTCTACTTCGCCTGGCGCTTCTTCAGTACCTGCTAGCATGCTGCCAACCATTACGCAGCTTGCGCCAGCAGCCAACGCCTTAGCAATGTCACCCGAAAAACGAATACCGCCGTCAGCGATTACTGGAATGTCAGTATCTTTAAGCGCTTCTACTGCATCTGATACCGCAGTAATTTGAGGCACACCGCAACCGGTTACGATACGGGTAGTACAAATTGAACCAGGGCCAATTCCCACTTTAACAGCATCTACGCCGGCATCGGCAAGTGCTTTCGCGCCATCGCCCGTCGCAACGTTACCCGCAATAATTTGTACGTCTGGATAGTCTGCACGTACCTTTTTCACGCGATCAATAACGCCTTGCGAGTGACCGTGAGAGGTATCGATAAGTAGAACGTCAACGCCTGCATCTACAAGTAGTGCAATACGTTCGTCAGTACCTGGTCCAACGCTTACCGCAGCACCAACACGTAGGCGACCAAGCGAGTCTTTACATGCGTTAGGCTTGTTTTCTGCTTTCTGGAAGTCTTTAACAGTGATCAGGCCTGTAAGCTTAAACGCGTCGTCGACGACAAGAATTTTCTCAATGCGGTGTTCGTGCATAAGATCTAAAACCACATCAGAGCTTGCACCTTCTTTAACGGTAACCAGATCATCCTTACCGGTCATTACGTTTCTAATAGGCAAATTCAAACGCTTTTCAAAGCGAAGATCGCGGCCTGTCACAATACCAATTAGGTTATTATCTTTGTCAGTCACCGGGAAGCCAGAGTAACCAAGACGCTTAGAAAGCGCGATAACTTCACCAATGGTCGCATTCTCTTCAACCGTTACCGGGTCAGATACCACACCACTTTCGTATTTCTTAACTTCACGTACGTGTTTGGCTTGCTCTTCGGGCTTCATGTTTTTATGAATGAAACCAATACCACCCTCTTGGGCTAGCGCAATAGCTAGACGGGCTTCAGAAACCGTGTCCATGGCAGCAGACACCATTGGAATATTTAACGTTACGCCACGCGTAAGGCGTGTTTGTAAGTTGGCTGTGTGAGGGAGGACGGTCGAGTGGCCGGGAACCAGCAACACATCGTCGAACGTCAGGGCTTCTTGGATGATACGTAGCATGCAACAACACCTATTCAGTTGAGGGTTAATTGCGGCGCAATTGTAGTGTTTTTTAGTTTTCAGGTAAACTCTAAATGTATTAAACCCAGTGATTTTTTTTATGTTTACAAATTCGCCATCTACGTCTCGACAAATTTTAACAGTTACCAAGCTAAATCGCTTAGCCAGAACCGTACTGGAAGGCGAAATTGGCCTTATTTGGCTATCTGCCGAAATATCCAACTTTGTGGCAGCCGCATCAGGGCATTGGTACTTCACGCTCAAAGACAACAAAGCCCAAGTTCGCGCAGCCATGTTCAAGGGATCAAACCGCAATGTTCGCATTCGCCCTAAAGAAGGCGACAAAATTTTAGTGCGAGCGTCGGTTGGCCTTTACGAAGCACGCGGCGACTATCAACTGGTTGTCGAACACATGGAAAGCGATGGCGAAGGTGCGCTTAAGCAAGCGTTCGAAGCCCTAAAGTTCAAACTCAACAATGAAGGCTTGTTCGATACTGCTAACAAGCGTGCGCTACCTGAACGTATTAATCGCATCGGCGTAATAACTTCATCAAGCGGTGCAGCGCTTCACGATGTATTAAGTGTATTAAAACGACGCAGCCCACAAACCGAAATCATTGTTTATCCGTCGATGGTTCAGGGTGAAACCGCACCTTTACAGTTAATTAATGCGTTGAGAACGGCTAACCACCGCGCAGAAGTGGATGTGCTGTTACTTACGCGAGGCGGCGGTTCATTAGAAGACTTGTGGTGTTTTAATGATGAAAGCTTAGCAAGAGAAGTCGCTGCAAGTGCCCTTCCCATCGTTAGCGCCGTAGGCCATGAGGTAGACTTCACCATTAGTGACTTCGTCGCTGATGTTCGCGCCCCTACCCCATCTGCTGCTGCCGAAATCTTAAGTCAGGATTCTGCCGCTCTTTACCAAACGCTAAGTCAGCAAAAACAACGCTTAGCAAGGGCAATACATCAGTACCTTCAAACGAGTAAACAACAGCTTGTTTTAAAGAAACAACGGCTAAATGCGTTGCATCCACAAAGCCGCATCCAATCGCAGTGGCAAACGTTAGACAGACTACAACTTCGTTTAGCGCATAAGATGCAAAACGACTTGGCACAAGCAGAGAAGCGATTACAAGGTCTTGATTACAGGCTAAACAAACAATCGCCATCAGCAAACGTGGCGCGTGCAAAAGACAAACTGAATTACGCTAGCACCAAGCTCTTATCAAGCATGAATACACTCATTAGAAGCAAAAAAAATGAACTTGGTGGTAAAGTTAGCCTCTTACAATCCGTAAGTCCTCTTTCAACGCTCGCCCGTGGTTACAGCATTACTTTGTCCGACAAAGCAGCCATTAATAGCGTGAATAAAGTAAATGTAGGTGATGAGATAAAATCTCGGGTGACTGACGGAGAAATAACCAGTACAGTGACACACATTCAGCGGCAATAGGTAGCCTTAAGTATTATGCCCGTTCATGTAAACGCGTTTTCCTTTTCCAGTATTTACCAGCGGGCCTGTGCATTTTGGAGCCTAAAGTCACAGCGGTTCGCTGTACCAAAAATTTTGACACCTTTGTGCGTTTTTGTTCTGTTACTAGTGCCTGACTTCACCTTTGCTTCTATGGTCAATCAACCTGTCTCTGTTTTTTCTACCTACCCGAGCGAGACGTTACTCAGGGCTTGTGGAGCCCAGCGAGCATTAAGCGAAGCTAATGCTTCTCAATCCACTAATTTGTGTTTTGAAGATGCTATTTCGCCCGACAGCTTTATTAAACTCCTAAGCGAATCAGGAGAGTTCAGTCATTTGTTCCCTTATGGCGAAGGAAACGACTACGAACTATTGATTGCTAACGTTGGCGCAGCTCCTGGCATGCATCGACAGCACGCAAAACAATTTGCAGAATTCACTTTACAATGGCGAGGGATAGAAATTGACTCATCTTCATTTGATGCGAGTGCCGCAGAAAACACAGATGTGAAAACGGAAACCGCTTTAGCCGAAGAAGAAGCGCAATCGTTGATTGCCCGCTGGATTCAACATGCCAAACATTCTGGATTATTTACCAGCCAGTTTTTGTTCGATGCGCTAGAAGCTAGCGACTATAAGGGTGGATTACAGGTACCAAACGCCATTGGCGACTTCACTAAATTAGATACTCAGTTATATCCAGACCCGTTTAACGGTGCAATTACTCGCTATATACACCCTGAGTTTGAAGATGCGCTCGTTGATGTCACCGTATATCCCTTTTTAGATCAGCTTTCTTCAGATGAAAACGAGCTACTTCCTAAGCAACTAGAAAGTGATCTGCAAAGAGCTAGTGCTACAGCCGATTTACAGCAGTTAACGTTGTCTCAAATCAGTCCAGCCTCACGCTACGAGGTTAACAGCGCATTAAGAGGATGGAGATTGGGGCTGAGCGCGGCATCTGAAACATCACCAACAATTTACGCGACAACCTATGTCTTTAAGCTACAAGATAAAATCGTAAAAGTGTCTACGACTTTTCCTCCTGACTTTTCAGACAATATTGTTAATCAATTGATTGTTAACGTAGAAGTTCCGCAAGAGTCTGAAATGATGAAAAAGGTTCGCTCTCTGCTTTTAGAAAGCGCCAATTGATACCATAGAAAAGATTAGTTGTATCACTAGTTGCTAAACTTTGGCCAATGGGTAAGAGCGAACCGTTGCTGTTTTTATTTTTCAATAAACCGCATTACAGGATTAATTGACTTACGTTTCACGTCACTGCTTAAAATGTGAACTTTCGCCTGTTCTCTCGGTTTATACCTATCAAACCAATTGTAAACTTGGTCTTTTTGAAGCGGCTGCTTCGCTGAGTGTAATTTTTCCACTGACATCATTCTTCCTTTGTCTGGATTATAAACGGTCGAAATTGTAATAATCGATAGACGTTACACTCATTTTTTGATTACTTTTCTTCTGTTTGATAATAAGAACAAAAGCCCCGCGCCAAATAAGCTAAATGCCGCTGGCTCAGAAACACTAGTGGCTGTCGGGGCGTAATCGAACTCTACGAACACTTTACCCCAAGAACCCGTTGAGAATTCATTTGTAAAGCTACCCGTTCCCCCGTCTACTTGATTAAATACGTTCGTTCTCGCATCCGTTGAAAACAAAAATTCGATTGGAGTTCCGGCTAGAAAGGCCGACAAGTCTACGTTTGCTAGCATCCCCGACCGTTCGCCTGTTGTCACATCAAACTCAAATTCGGCAGAATCTTCACCTGGAATCATTGTGAATGTCCCCTCTGGTGAGCTTTGTGCAGAGACAAGCGGATTAACGAAATTTGCTTGTTCAAATACAAACGTATCAGCTACGCTACTGGATACTTGCCAGTTCGACGCTAGAAAGATATCTACGTCAGTGCGACCTGCTTCAGAGCTTCCATTAACGGATCTTCCTTCGCTGTCTATCTGTCCATAGACCGTTATATTTACAGCGTTCAGTGTACCCAGTGTTTGATCAAATGCGTCAATAAACACACTTTCCGATAGCGGCGATACTTCTGCCACGTCGAAAGGACTTCCTTGTTCACCAAAGGATACTTCTTGCGTAATAATTGCTGCTTTTATTGGCATTGTAGTCGCTGCGATGATGGCAGCGGCAATAATTCGCTTATTCATAAATTCATCCTGCTCATATAGTTAGAATTACCCCGACGGTCGAAGGGGCTCCCTGTGACTGCAAGAAAGAAACCATAGATTAATTTATGTGCAATACCGCATGTAGCATGGGTTAACAAAATTTAAGGTTATATAATGAAAGCTAAAAATTATTCACTGATAGAAAATATTACACTTTAGTTGTAATTATGACCGACAGAATATAGTTTGGCACGGCTGATGCTTTAGTAAAATCAGCAAAGGAGGGTTGAAACTTAGGTAGGCTGATGCAATGCATGCAGTACACTGATAACGCTATAGATACTTGGGTCTGTTAACGCGGCAAAAACTAGCGTGGTAAGAAAGAGACATTAATACTTTTTTTAATAGCGAACTTGTACATCACTACGCTAATAAGCGCAGCGATGTACTTAACAAGGCTACTTTTTATCTTTGTAATAAGACATCATTCGACGGCGCTTGCGCTGCTGCGCCAAGGTCAAATTAGCCTTCTTACCTTCAAACGGGTTGTTGCCTTCTCTGAATTCTATCTTGATAGGCGTGCCCATAATTTCTAGCGCTTTTCTGAAATAATTCATCAAGAAACGTTTATAAGAGCTTGGTAAGTCATCCACTTGATTACCGTGAATAACAATAACCGGTGGGTTGTAACCACCTGCGTGAGCATACTTCATTTTAACTCGGCGACCACGCACCAGCGGAGGCTGATGGTCATCCTGAGCCATTTCCATAATTTGTGTAAGCAGCGCGGTGTTAATACGCTTGGTCGCGCTCATATACGCTTCTTGTACAGACTCAAATAAATTACCAACACCCGAACCATGAAGCGCAGAAATAAAATGAATTCGAGCGAAGTCGATAAAGCCTAAACGACGGTCCATCTCGCGCTTTATGTCGTCTTTCACGTCAGTACTTAATCCGTCCCATTTGTTCACGGCAACTACTAATGAACGACCTGAATTAAGCACAAAGCCTAATAGGCTAAGATCTTGGTCGGTAATACCTTCTCTGGCATCAATAACCAATAGCACTACGTTAGCTTCTTCAATTGCCTGAAGAGTTTTAACAATAGAGAACTTCTCTACGGCTTCACTAATTTTCTTACGCTTTCTCACGCCCGCGGTATCGATTAGGATATATTCACGCTCATCTCTTTCCATTGGAATGTACACGCTGTCACGGGTGGTGCCTGGCATGTCGAATACCACCACGCGCTCTTCACCTAAAATGCGGTTTGTCAGTGTCGACTTACCCACGTTGGGCTTACCTACGATAGCAAGTTTGATAGGTAACTCTTGAAGGCGTTGACGCTGCGTTTCAGCATCCTCTTCTTCTTCAGGCTCCTCATCGACAATTTCCATGTCCGGGAAATCAGATTCAAGTGGCTTTAAGGCGTCCTGCAGCAATTGGCTAACACCGCGACCGTGCGCCGCAGCAATTTGCTTAATATCACCTAAGCCTAAGGAATAAAATTCCGCACTTTCGCTATCGCCGTCAATTCCATCAACCTTGTTCGCCACAACAAACACTTTTTTGTTTATGCGTCGAAGATGATCAGCAATACCTTGGTCGGCTGGCAGCATACCTGCTCTGGCGTCAACCAAAAACAATACGACATCAGCCTCTTCTATAGCTAACAAAGACTGTTGTGCCATTTCAGCATCAATCCCCTCTTCATCGCCCGTAATACCGCCGGTATCCACTACTATGAACTGGCGCTTTTCAAATTTCGCTTGGCCGTATTTACGGTCGCGAGTTAGCCCCGGATAGTCAGCAACTAGTGCATCACGGGTATTTGTAAGGCGATTAAACAAGGTTGACTTACCAACATTAGGGCGGCCAACCAAAGCAACAACGGGTAACATTTATCAGATCCTAGGGGTCATGAAAGCTAAAAAAGCACAAGCCGCATACACCATCTATTACAACTAACGTTCGGGAGCTGTATTCTCTAACGAGAGGTGATTACTATGAGGCTTTTGAGAATGGGCGCATTATACCTTGTTCACTACCTAATACCAATGGCGTTCAATAACACGAAGAGAAACCGTCTACCCATTGATAATGGCCAAGTTTAGGCCCGAAAAAACCGCGGGGTATAAAAAAAGGCGCTTTAAGCACCTTTTCTGTTTAAATATTAGCGAAACGTTCCTGTTACTTTGGAACTTGCACCGACGCTATTACGCCATTACGTGTTACCGCTATAATCTTATCATCAACCTTCAACGGCGCAGCATAGATTGAATCATCTTCGTCATCGCCGCCAACATCTAGGCGTGCAACAACTTCACCTGTTTCTTGTTCAATCCAGTGTAGAAAGCCCCAGTTATCACCAACAACCACATGGTCGCCTACTGGAGTAGCAGCCGTTAATGAGCGATGCTTAAGTGAACCTTGAGACCAAAGCTCTACGCCGTTTCGTCTATCAAGGGCATAAACGTTAGAGTTGTTGTCTACAACAAAAATTTTATTGCCGTCGATATTCAAATTGCGAAACGATGCATATTCACGTTTCCAAATTACACGTCCTGAACGTAACTCTACAGCAGCTAATGTTCCGTTGTAAGAAACCGTGTAAACCGTGCCGCCAAATAAAACAGGCGTTGTGTCGATATCAACAATACGCTCTAACTCTGTTGCACCAGAAGGCGTTGCAATTACCGTTTCCCACGCAAGTACACCTGTTTCGATAAGGTTAACCTGAATTTTACCTGTAGGTGTGCCGATGATAGCACCACCGTTAGATGCGATTGGGCCAGAAATACCACGTAGTGTTAGCGGAGGAGTATCACCTTCGTGTCTCCACAACTGTTCACCAGTGCGGGTATTGAAACCAAATAAGCTACCAGCACCCGTGTTAACCACTAAGATGCCTTCATCAGCAGCCGGAGCCGCTAAAATCTCACCGGGAACAGACGCATCCCAAACCAACTCTCCGGTTTCTGCATCCATTGCAGCTACATAGCCGTTTTCTGTACCAATGAATACGTGTCTGTCTGCTACGGCGATACCACCAATACGTGCAGTCTCACCGCTACGCCACAAATTAGTGACTGAGCTTAGCATGCCCTCAGAGCGAAACTGTGCGAAATCTTTCTCCCACAACACTTTACCCGACTCAGGGTCCATCGCGACAACGGCGCCATGGCGATCGGCAGCGTAAAGCTTGTCATAGGCATAAACAGGGCGAAGACGAGAGAAGTAATGATTAACGCCATCACCAATATCGCGATCCCACACTAATTTAGGTGTGAATTTAGCCTCAATAGGCTTTAAACGACGAATCTCTAATTCTTCGTCATCTGCAAACCAGTCTGAAATAGTTGAGCAGCCAGACATTGTGATAGACACCGCGAGTGCCATACCTATCGTGCGAGCAAATCGACCTTTACGGCCACACGTGTTGTGAAACAAATTGCGTACCTCTTTATTATTTATACCAGCCCTAAGGCTTTCGCTTATTGCGCAGCAGATACCGATAGGTTATCTAACTTCATTTGTAAAAGCGGATTGTTGGCATTTTTTTCTAACGCATTTGAATAAGCTAAGCGAGCATCATCAAACTTGCCTTGTTTTTGATACACATCGCCTTTTAATTCAGAAACTTCTGCTGAAAATGCGTCATTTGTTACATTGCTAAGCGTAGACAACGCCGCGTCCAGCTGGTTCATTTCAATTTGAACACGCGACAAACGAAGTGAGGCAAGCACTTTCAATTCATCATTTTCGGCAAAGGTTACTACGCTATTTAGGTGAGAAGCTGCAGCGTCTAAATCACCGGCATCTACCGCTTGCTTAGCAGCAAGAAGGCTGGCAATGCTCGCATAACCACTGTCTTTGTTCTCTTCGATAAAAGCGTTAACTTTTGCGTCGCTGCCTTCTGTACCGAATGTTTCTACGGCATTTTGATAGGCAACCGATGCCGCTTCTTTAGTTTCAATTTGCGCTTCTGAATACGCTCTCCAGCCCCAAAGGCCACCTAGACCAAGCGCTGCACCGACAATAATTGCAGTACCGTGCTCTTTCCAAAAACGTTTAATCGCTTCTACTTGTTGTTCTTCTGTTGCGAACTGTTCCATCATGTCCTCTTTTTATTTTGCGCTCAGCATCTCTGCAACCTTATCAGATAAGGTATCGAAGCTGACTGTAACTTGTTCTTGACCATCGCGCAGTGGTTTAACACCTACTTCGCGAGACTGCATTTCGTCATTACCTAAAAGCAGCGCTAAACGTGCACCTGTTTTATCTGCACGCTTTAGTTGTTTTTTAAAGTTGCCGCCGCCACAGTGCATCATTATGCGTGTATTAGGAAGCGTATTTCGAAGATGCTCTGCTACCTCAATAGCGTATGACTGTGCCTCTTCGCCCATCGCCGTTACGTAAACATCTGCGAAGCTCGAGTCCTGACCTTCTTCGGTTAACGTGGTTAGCAACAGTACCAAACGTTCAATGCCCATAGCAAAACCAACCGCAGGCGTTGCTTTGCCCCCGAGTTGCTCTACCAAGCCATCGTAACGGCCTCCAGCACACACTGTACCTTGGGCTCCCAAGCTATCTGTCACCCACTCAAACACAGTACGGTTGTAGTAATCTAATCCGCGCACTAGTCGAGGATTTATTTCAAACTCAATGCCTGCTTGCGTTAAGCGCGAACACAAGGTTTCAAAATGTACTTTAGATTCTTCATCAAGATGATCGATTAGCGCTGGCGCATCGGCAATCGCAGCTTGAACATCAGGGTTCTTTGAATCGAGTACGCGAAGTGGATTCGTTTCAAGTCGACGCAGTGAATCTTCGTCGAGCTGGTCTGCACGCTGTTTTAAGAATTCAACCAGCGTATCGCGATATGCAGCGCGAGCTTCGTTTGAACCTAAGGTATTGATTTGAAGTTTTACGTGCTGCTCAATACCAAAAGCTTTCCAAAAGCGTGCACTAAGAAGAATAACTTCTAAGTCGATGTCAGGGCCGTCCATACCGTAGGTCTCTACACCGAACTGATGGAACTGGCGATAACGCCCTTTTTGTGGACGTTCATGACGGAACATTGGCCCCATGTACCACAGGCGTTGCTGCTGGTTGTACAATAAGCCGTGCTCGTTTCCTGCGCGCACGCAACTTGCCGTACCTTCTGGACGCAGCGTTAAGCTGTCGCCATTTCTATCTTCGAAGGTATACATTTCTTTTTCAACGATATCGGTAACTTCACCGATAGAGCGCTTGAACAAGTCGGTGCTTTCAACGATGGGAGTACGTATTTCCTGGTAACCATAACTCGCCACAACCTGACGAAGTACAGATTCTACCTTCTGCCATGTACCGGAAATCTCCGGTAGGCAGTCATTCATGCCTCGAATTGCCTGAATAGTCTTAGCCACGTGAAATTCTCATACTGCTAAATAGTGAAAAGCCCCGCATTATAGGGGCTTTGGGAATAAACAACAATGAACAAAAAATGTCTCAGTCTTTAACCGAGACCTGAATTTTATTTTGTTCACTCATACGCGATGCTTTGGCGCGAATCTTAGCTTCAAGCTTATCCACTAGATCGTCGTTGGGAAGACGTTCTTTAACGCGCTTACCGTCTTCGTATAAGCCACTCATGTTACGTGCGCCAGTGAGGCCCAAATCAGACACTTCTGCTTCGCCTGGGCCGTTAACCACGCAACCGATGATAGAGACATCCATTGGCGTAAGAATATCTTCCAATCGCTGCTCAAGAGCATTCACTGTGCCGATTACATCGAACTCTTGTCGTGAACAACTCGGGCAAGCAATAAAGTTTATACCGCGAGAACGAATTCTCAGTGACTTTAATATATCGAAGCCTACTTTAATTTCTTCCACTGGATCGGCCGCTAACGAAACACGAAGTGTATCACCAATACCTTCAGCCAATAGCATACCTAAGCCAACTGCACTCTTCACGGCGCCGGCGCGCTGACCACCGGCTTCGGTAATACCTAAGTGAAGCGGCTGGTCTATTTTTTGTGCCAATAAACGATAGGCGCCAACAGCTAAGAAAACATCTGACGCTTTAACGCTGACTTTGAATTGATCAAAGTTAAGCTTGTCGAGAATATCCACATGACGCATTGCGGATTCAACCAGCGCTTCTGGCGTTGGCTCACCGTACTTCTCTTGTAAGTCTTTTTCTAGCGAGCCACCGTTCACACCAATGCGGATAGGAATATTTTTGTCTTTTGCACAATCGACCACAGAGCGCACACGCTCCATATTACCTATGTTACCTGGGTTAATGCGCAGACAATCTACGCCGTATTCAGCAACCTTAAGTGCGATACGGTAGTCAAAATGAATGTCTGCAACGAGTGGCACACTCACCTGCTTTTTAATTTCTTTAAATGCTTCAGCCGCTTCCATCGTGGGCACAGATACTCGAACGATCTCGCCACCCACTGCAACAATACGGTTTATTTGATCGACGGTCGCTGCCACATCTGTGGTCCGCGTATTCGTCATAGATTGAACAGCAATGGGAGCGCCATCACCAATAGGGACGTTACCTACATTAATACGCGTAGACTTTCTGCGCTTAATAGGGCTTTCTGCAAACATCTAATTACCTATAAAGGAAGTGCGAAGCGAGCTGTTTTACCGTTTTGGTATGAAGAAATATCAACAGACTCGCCGTTAACTGATATGCGCACATTATCCGGTGCACCGAGCGTAACTTCAACAGGAGGAACGCCTTGAATTTCCATAACTCGTCCTTTTAGCTTTACCCCATAGGCAATAGCTTCTCCAGACGCGTCTTTTATATTAACCCAACAGTCATCGTCGAAAGTGAAAACCATAGCAATTGGCGCTGCATCAGACTGACTATTCACATTAAGGTTGGGTTGGGGTTCGTTACTATTCGCAGAATCAACCAGAGCGGTTAGGTTATTGCTATCATTCACCTCTGTATCGGGTGCTGAGATTGCACCATCATTCAAGCTACCGTCTTGGTTAAAACCGCTATTTTGGTCGCTGAACGCACCGCTGGTTTCTGAGTTTGAACTATTGCTCACGCCCGTGTCTAGCTGATTGTTTCCAGCAGTATCACCCTGCGACGACGAGGCGTCAGTAGTTACACTGTCGGTATCTGTGCCGGCCGATGGAACTGGCGTATTAGCGGCTTCCCGCTTAACAGCCTCACTAAGTGGCAGTTCAGCTACCGTGTCGTCACTAGGCTGTTGATACCACCACACGACAACGGCGGCAATGATAAGAAGTAAAATAACATAAGTTACCATCATCCACCTGTCATCGTGTGTCTGTTTTGCGACACGCTTTGAAAAGCTCTGTAATCTATCGGAAGATGGTACAGATGTTTGATTGTGGAAGCGTTCGAATGCCTCAATAACTTCTTGAGAATTCATGCCTAATTGCTTGGCATAATTTCTCACGTATCCTTTTGTAAAAGTCACCGAAGACTTTTCATCAATGACATCATTCTCTAAATCATTGATTTGTTTAGCTTTCAAAAATAATTTATCAGCAATATCTTGTTGAGACAAACCTAGCGTTTCACGGCGCGCTTTTAGCATTGCCCCTGGACTTGGCGTGTTTTCTTGTTGTTGCGAAGTAACTTCTTGATTCGCTTTTTCTTCCGACACCATTAAACCTTATTCCTCCTGCATACTCGGTGGTACTAACCAAAGCGTCTGACCAGCAATAATAGCGCCAGTATTTTCAAGGTTATTCCACTCTTGCAGTGTTGCCATTTTGATATTGTGCAATAAAGAAATACGATATAAGTTTTCACCTTCTTTTACTACATGGAATTTATGACTTTGCACAGATAATTCAGTATTTTGTGCTTTTTCTGGTGTGTTAGCTGTCGCTGTAGGAGCGTTGTCGGTGTTATTGCTCTGAGATTGACGCTGAGCGTCGTTGTCTTGGACGACGCTCTTTTCAATTTCTTTATCGTTTGATGATGTTTGTGCAAGCCCGTCGGTATTTGTTTGGTTTTCGCTTATTTCTGTTTCAGAATCGTTTGGCTGTGTAGATTTGACGGTTTTAACCACTCTGTTTTGCATACTTTCACGTTGCACTAAGTAACGTTTAGTAAGCTCACTTTCAGGGAACAATGACATCATCATTTCGCCATACCCCTTTGCAGTCTCTAGGTCCCCTTTCCCTTTGGCTATTTCATAAGCTAACCACAATGAATCTGGCGTAACTTTGGCAACACGTTCGTATTTTCGTAACGTAGATTCAGCCAGTTCCCATTGTTCTGAAACCGTGTAAAGTTCACTGAGTAAGAACAGGCTTTTGCCCCGGGCAGGCTGATGTTTTAATGCGTCTTGAAAATAGCCGATCGCTTCATCTAGCTTACCTTGACTTTGCGCGCACAAAGCCAAGTTCTCGTAGGTTTGCGCTGCGTTAGCGTAAAGCCTGTTATTTATAGCATCAAAGAAATACGCTTTGGCTTTTTCGTATTCGCCGTTTTGGCACTTAAACGCGCCATAACTGTTGGCAATATCGCCATTGTTAGGCGCAAGGTCGATAGCAGTTTCATAGTACTCTTCCGCTCGAAGGTTATCGCCCACCAGCTGATAGTAATATGCCATAGCGAACTGAACGTCTGCAGAGCGTGGATTAAACTCAAGCGCTTTATCGAGGTTCTTTTTTGCCTGTGTGTAGTTGTTATTTTGAAGGTAGGTAAGGCCAAGGGACATGCGTGTTTTGGCAGCTTCTTCGTGATCGAAGTTACCGCCATACAACCCTGACTGGCTATTACTGACACAGCCAGAAGTGAAAATAATCGCGCTTAAAAAGCCAATTTTAAGTGACGTTCGCAATCCCGCAACCATAGTCTTACCCTAATATCTTAATGATTATTGGGCCATTTTTACTGAAATTGCTTCGCCCTTCACCTGTTTTTTTAACATTCTTTTCGTTCTGTCTACCACATCACCCACTAATTGACCGCATGCTGCGTCGATATCATCACCTCGCGTTTTACGCACAACGGTTGTAAACCCATATTCCATAAGCACTTTTGCGAATCTATCAATACGCGAATTGCTTGAACATGTATAAGGCGAACCTGGGTAAGGGTTAAATGGTATTAAGTTTATTTTACTAGGAGTGTCTTTCAATACCTTTGCCAACTGGTGCGCTTGTTCAGTGCTGTCATTGATGTTTGAAAGCATAACGTATTCTACCGTCACACGGCCTTGGTTCGCTTTAGATTTGGCCAGATAACGACGTACGCCTGCTAAGAAGGCTTCGATATTGTACTTCTTATTGATAGGCACGATCTCGTTGCGCAACTCATCGGTGGGTGCGTGTAATGAAATAGCTAACGCTACGTCTATTTGGTCGCCCAACATATCTAGCGCAGGTACTACACCCGATGTACTTAGCGTAACGCGGCGTTTAGACAGGCCGAAACCGAAATCATCCAGCATAATATCCATGGCTGGTACAACGTTTTTAAGGTTAAGCAGTGGTTCACCCATGCCCATCATTACTACGTTAGTGATAGGGCGTTTGCTTGAGTCTTTTGAAAGACCAAGGAAAGTAGCTACACGCCATACCTGACCAATAATTTCACTTACACTTAGGTTACGGTTAAACCCCTGCTGCGCGGTTGAACAGAAAGTACACTCTAGCGCGCAACCTACCTGTGATGACACGCAAAGCGTTGCACGGTCAGTTTCTGGGATCCAAACAGATTCAACTTCCTGACCACCTTCAAGGGTAAGTGCAAACTTAATAGTGCCGTCGCTCGCTTCTTGAAAGTATGCAATTTCAGGCGCTTTAATTTCGCAATTTTCAATGAGCATCGCGCGAAGGTTTTTATTGAGGTTACTCATTTCCTCGAAATCGCTAATACCGTGCTGGTAAATCCATTTCATCACCTGATCGGCACGAAACGGTTTCTCGCCCATTTCTTTGAAGAAATTGCGCAAGCCTTCGCGATTTAAGTTTAATAAGTTAGTTTTTGCCATGAATAAGATGACCCTTTTACCTTCGAGGGATGCCCCTCTTACTGCTGAATACGGTGTAAAAACCAGCGATTCGACTATGTCTTGAACGACATTTAAGAAAAAGAAAAACGCTGATTAAAATTTGCGCGGATTTTACCACAGATGAGATTTGAGAAAAAGCCGATTTAACGCAGAGAAACGATAAGTTTGGCGATGCGCGAGAAGCGTGGTTTAGCTTGCCTAAATAAGCGCCGAGCAAAGCAGCATAAAGCGTGCTCAGACGCTCAGAAACAAAAAACGGGGCTTATAGCCCCGTTAATTCTACCTACGTAATCTTAGCGAGTACGTGGGCAGATTTCTTCTTCAGAGAAGAAGTAAGCAATTTCACGTGCTGCTGACTCAGGTGCGTCAGAACCGTGAACTGCGTTTTCGTCGATTGACGCAGCGTAGTCTGAACGTAGTGTACCTGCAGCTGCATCAGCTGGGTTAGTTGCGCCCATGATTTCACGGTTAGCTAGAACTGCGTTTTCGCCTTCTAGTACTTGAACCATAACAGGACCAGACGTCATGAAGTCTACAAGTGCGCCGAAGAAAGGACGCTCTTTGTGTTCTGCATAGAAGCCTTCTGCTTGCTCTTTGCTCATGTGGATCATCTTAGATGCCACGATGCGAAGACCTGCAGATTCGAAACGGTTGTAAATTGCACCGATTACGTTTTTAGCTACCGCATCAGGCTTGATAATCGAAAAAGTACGCTCAAGAGCCATGTTCTCTCTCCAAACAAATAGTGTGTGTATCTTTAAAATTTTGGCCGCGAATTATAGGCAATAAATAGCAGCTTGACCAGAGCCTTTATCAAATCAGATATAAAGTACTGTTTTTATGCGCAAATGTAGAGAAAGGTTAGCCTGTTGGCGATGACAATATGATGACAGCGTACAGATTATTTTGCACAGAACTAATTATCGAGGACTCACCTGCCCCACTGCCTTTACTATGAAACCCTAAAACGGCTTAAAGAAACCAACGCTTAAAAAATTAAGCGTTGGCCTTTGCTAATTCTTGAATTTTACCCACAATGGCGCGTAAGCCATTACCGCGGGTTGGCGTGATATGACGCTCTAGATCTAGTGCTTCAAAATAGCCGTCGATATCAAACGCTAAAATATCTGTTGGCGTTTTGTCATTATAAGCGGCAAGTACTAACGCAAGCAGCCCTTGAACGATAACTGCATCGCTGTCTACGTCAAAGTTTATTTTATTGCCGTCGTAAGACTCCACCAGCCAAACGCTGCTCTGACACCCTTTGACCAAACGCTCGGGGGTTTTAGCATCTTCAGGCAAGCCCGGAATAGATTTCCCTAAATCAATGATGTACTGATAACGCTGTTCCCAATCGTCGAAGAACGCTAAATCATCAATAATTTCGTCACTGCTAGGTAGTTGCATTGCTATTTCCGCTTAATTTGTTTGAAAAGTTGTGTGATTAAATTTCACTGCGTGGATGACTAGAAGAACAGGCCTGCTTCAAGCTGTGCTTCTTCACTCATCATATCACGGGACCACGCAGGGTCGAATACAAGCTCTACATTGACGTTTTTAACATGGGGAACCATGGCAACGCGGTATTCAACATCACCAACCAATACTGGGCCCATACCACAGCCTGGTGCGGTCAGGGTCATATCAATATTGACGCTGCTAGTATCTTGATCAATTTCCACTTTGTAGATAAGACCAAGAGATACGAGATTGATAGGGATCTCAGGGTCAAAGATAGTTTCTAACGCGTCCCACACTTGCTGCTCGCTAATATTGCCATCTTCTGGCGCGTCAAAGCTCAATGTCATCGCTTTTCGGCCAATAGCACCTGCATCAGTACCATCGATGCGGTACATGTTGCCACGCCACGTTACCGTATAGTTACCACCGAGCTCTTGGGTGATATTCACAAACTCGCCTTCAGGGATCACGGTAGGATTGCCCGCAGGAACTAAGCGCGCTTTACAATCGCGCTCGGTGGTCACCATTTTTTGCTTCATAAACTACTTAGTACTCTTTGTTCTACCACTGATGGCCTTTGACGTGACACTTAGCCTACGTTAAAGCTTTCACCGCATCCGCACTCATCAACCACGTTCGGGTTGTTGTATTTAATGACGCCGTTCACACCTTCTGTAACGTAATCAATTTCTGTATTACGCAGTAGGTCGGTGGCATCTGCAGCCACGGCTACGTTAAGTAGTGGCGAAATTTCAACAATTTCGTCATCGGCTTGCGCGCTATCTGCGAAATCAAGCACGTAGGCGTAACCTGTACAGCCGCTTACTTTTGTCGATAAACGAATTAACTGACCAGGCTTGTCTTTAAGCTTACTTTCGAAATGCTTAACGGCACTGTCAGTCAGCGAAATGAGTTTTGTACTAGGTACGAAAGTTTCAACACTCATAATGCCTCCTTAGGCCAACATCATTTTTGCTTTTTTAAGCGCAGCAAATAGGCTGTCTACTTCTTCAAGCGTATTGTAAATTGAGAACGACGCACGGGCAGTACCCGGTATACCGAAGCGCTTCATTAGCGGCTGTGCACAGTTGTCACCGGTGCGGATCGCAACGCCTTGTCTATCGAGAATGAAGCCCACGTCCGCCGGGTGCGCACCTTCCAGTAGAAAGCTCAGCACGCCTACCTTGTTAGGTGCTGTACCGATTATCCGCATACCGTCAAACGCTTCGGCCTGCTCGGTAGCATAGGCCAGCAACTTTTGTTCATGTTCATGCAAAGCATTGACATCAAGGGCACTAAACCAATCTACTGCAGCGCCCATACCAATGGCACCTGCGATGTTTGGCGTACCGGCTTCTAAGCGATTTGGCAACGCACCCCATGTGGCTTCATGGTAAGTCACGTCTTTGATCATCTCGCCGCCTACCTGCCAAACAGGCCAGGTTTCTAGCACCTCTTTTTTGCCCCACAGACAGCCAATGCCCGTTGGGCCGAATAGCTTGTGGCCTGAAAACGCATAAAAATCACAGCCAATGTCTTGTACGTCAACACCGCCGTGAGCAATGCCCTGTGCGCCATCAACCAGCACCCATGCACCTACCTCTTTCGCTTTTTCAGTAAGCAGTTTAATTGGGTTCACCGTACCTAGTGCGTTCGATACGTGAGGAAACGCCACTAGCTTTGTGTTTTCAGACAGCAGTCTATCGAAAGCGTCTACGTCTAACTCTCCGCTGTCGAAAATAGGTACAACATTTAGCGTTGCACCAGAACGGCGACACGCTTGTTGCCAAGTAACCAAGTTTGCGTGGTGCTCAAGCTCAGTCACCATCACTTCGTCACCTTCGCTTAGTAGCTGCCCAAGACCATTGGCGACTATATTGATGGCTTCTGTGGTGCCCGACGTCCAAATAACTTCTTCACGCGCTTTCGCGTTAATGAACTTTGCAACGCTGGTACGTGCATTTTCGTAACGGCGCGTGGCTTCATCCGATAAATGGTGCGCACCGCGGTGCACGTTTGCATTCGTCCCCGTGTAAAAATCTACTAAGGCGTCGATAACGGCCTGAGGTTTTTGTGTTGTTGCCGCATTATCTAGGTAGACCAGCGGCTTGCCGTCTACCGTTTTAGATAAAATAGGAAACTGGGCACGAAGTGCTGCAACGTCTAAGCTCATTTCACCTCCATTTGGGCGAAGCGCTCACTTAAAATTGGTGCTAGCCATTCACGGACTGCTGCATTGGGCACGTCATTTATAAGCTCTTGAATGAAGCCAAAGTTGAGCATTACCAGTGCTTTACTGCGAGAAACGCCGCGAGTAAGCATGTAATACAAGGCTTCTTCTTCAATTTCAGCAACCGTTGCACCGTGAGCACATTTTACGTCATCAGCATAAATTTCAAGCTCAGGCTTGGTGTTGATAACGCCACGGCGAGATAGCAACAAGTTGCGGTTATTAAGTTCAGCCAAGGTCTTTTGCGCGTCACGATGAATATGAATGCGACCATTAAACACAGCACGTGCTTTATCGCCTACAATCCCACGCGCGTTTTCTTCTGTTGTGCCATTAGGCATCGCGTGCTCAATGGTGGAGTGAAGGTCAAATAACTCGCCTTCCGCCAGAAGATAAATGGCATTCATTTTCGCATTGGCAAATTCGCCGGCGTGATGGATGTCTACATCTAAACGGGAAAGCTCACTTCCATAGCCCACCATGGTGCTGTTAAGCGTGGTGCGGTTATGAAGTTTGAAGTGGCTGCCGCCTAATTGCTTAGCTTTGCCAGTAAACATAGCAAAACGATAGTGTTCTAGATGTGCATCATCAGCAAGGTCATATTCAGCAAACGCTGTGGTTAAACTTTCAGTATCGCCAAAACCTTGCTCGATAACCGTAGCGCTTGCGCCTTCAGCGACCTTCACCACCACACGCGTATGAGCATCAACATTTTGCGACGCCATGTTCACGATGCGCACTGGCGTGTCGATTTTCGCGCCTGCTTCAACATTAATAAATATACCGTGTTGGCACAGCGCATCGTTAACTAGGCCAAACATATGACGGGTTGGCTTAACTTGACCGTATACACTGCTGATCGCTTGCTGCGTGGCAGTATCATCATTATTAAGCGACGTGATGCTCATGCCCGCTGGCACATCTAGCGTGTTAACCTGCGTGACCAAGACACCGTCTACAAATACAAGGTCGACAGCATTTAGGTTATCGATAGCGGGTACCGGTAAACTGTCTGCCTGAACCGCTTGCTTAGCTTCACGCTTTTCAACGGGTGTTAGCGGCGTAAAACGCCAGCTTTCGTTTCTACGGGCTGGCCAACCATCGGCTTTTAACTTTTCTAAGGCCTGCTGACGCACGGGCGCTAGGTAATCGGAGATTTGCGCCGCATCAATGACCTGTTCTAGCCATTGACTCATGCTTCAGCCTCCTCGTACGCTTTACCTAGGAATGCGTATCCGCTCTTCTCTACTTCTAGCGCTAGTGACGCGTCACCGCTTTTCACGATTTTGCCATCGGCAAGAATGTGAACAAAGTCAGGCTTGATGTAGTCTAGAAGACGCTGGTAGTGGGTAACAACAATGAAGCTACGCTCACCGTCGCGCTGGCTGTTAACGCCATCGGCAACAACCTGAAGTGCGTCAACGTCAAGGCCAGAGTCTGATTCATCAAGAATACAAAGTTTTGGCTCTAGCAAAATCATTTGCATGATTTCGTTACGCTTCTTCTCACCACCAGAGAAACCTTCGTTTACACCGCGCTTCAAGAAATCCAATGGAAGCTGTACCTGCTTGCACGCTTCTTTTGCTTTCTTTAAAAACTCAGCCGCCGTTAAAGGCGCTTCGCCGCGCTGTTCGCGCATAGCGTTAACTGACTCTTTCATGAATTCCATATTGCTTACGCCAGGAATTTCAACTGGGTACTGGAACGCAAGGAAAAGGCCTTCGCGGGCACGTTCTTCTACTTCAAGCTCTAATAGGTCTTTACCGTTAAGCGTGGCTTCGCCTTCGCTTACTTCGTAACCATCACGACCAGATAGGACGTAGCCTAGTGTACTTTTACCGGCACCGTTGGGGCCCATGATAGCGTGTACTTCACCAGGTTTAACTTCAAGGTTAAGACCTTTAATGATGTTTTTCTCTTCCACGCTGGCATGTAAATTCTTGATACTAAGCATTGATTACCCCACTGAACCTTCAAGACTAATTTCGAGCAGCTTGCCGGCTTCTACGGCAAATTCCATTGGCAGCTCTTTGAATACTTCTTTACAGAAACCGTTAACAATCATAGAAACGGCTTTTTCTGTGTCTAAGCCACGTTGCTGACACAGGAATAATTGTTCGTCGCTCACCTTCGACGTTGTTGCTTCGTGCTCAACAATCGCTGAAGGGTTGCGGCTTTCGATATACGGGAATGTGTGCGCGCCACATTTGTCACCGATAAGTAGCGAGTCACACTCGGTGAAGTTACGTGCTCCGTCTGCGCGAGGGCCCATTTGAACCAGCCCGCGATAGGCGTTATTACTGTTACCCGCTGAGATACCTTTAGAGATGATGGTCGATTTGGTGTTTTTACCCACATGGATCATCTTAGTACCGGTATCAGCCTGCTGACGACCGCGCGTTAGCGCTACTGAGTAGAATTCACCTACACTGTTATCGCCTTTAAGTACGCAGCTTGGGTACTTCCACGTAACCGCAGAGCCCGTTTCAACCTGCGTCCACGAGATTTTGGCATTGGTATGCGCTACACCACGTTTTGTCACGAAGTTGTAGATACCGCCTTTACCGTTCTCGTCGCCCGGGTACCAGTTTTGTACCGTCGAGTATTTGATTTGCGCGTCATCCATTGCCACTAGCTCAACCACTGCCGCATGCAGCTGGTTTTCATCACGCTGTGGAGCGGTACAACCTTCAAGGTAGCTTACATAGCTGCCTTCATCAGCAACAATCAAGGTACGCTCGAACTGACCGGTGTTCATTTCGTTAATACGGAAATAAGTAGAAAGCTCCATTGGGCAACGTGTGCCTTTTGGAATATAAACGAATGAACCGTCAGTAAATACAGCGCTGTTAAGCGCAGCAAAGTAGTTATCTGTGCGCGGTACTACCGAACCAATGTATTTCTTTACAAGGTCTGGATACTTCTGAAGCGCTTCAGAAATTGGGCAAAAGATCACGCCCGCTTCTTCAAGCTTATCGCGAAACGTAGTAACAACCGATACCGAGTCAAATACCGCATCTACCGCAACGCCCGCCAGCATTTCCTGCTCGTGCAGAGGAATACCTAGCTTCTCATAGGTACGAAGTAGTTCAGGGTCAACTTCATCTAGCGACTTCGGCTTGTCTTTCATACTCTTTGGTGCCGAGTAATAAGAAATGGCCTGATAATCGATTTTCGGATAGTCGACATGCGCCCAATCTGGCTCTTCCATTTCCAGCCATGCATGATAAGACTTCAAACGCCATTCAAGCATCCATTCAGGCTCATTTTTCATTGCTGATATGCGGCGGATAACCGACTCGTCCAGGCCGCTCTCAAACGTTTCCGATTCGATTTCTGAATAGAAACCCGCATCGTACTTTCTTTCTAACGCCTGTTCGATCTGTTCACTCATGTTGGGATCTCACTTGTTTGCCTGCATTTGCTGCCACTAACCTTTCTACTTAACTGGCAAATAAATCACCCCACGGTCTTGGTAATTTATATAGACTTTCAACTTCAACAACTTAATTTATTTGGGTAATTCCCAAACAGCATTGTCGAAACTGCCAGTTACATTGCGGACAGCCTAAAATTTTGGTGCCGTAGTATATAATACCCGACTATTTCACTCAAATATTCAGCCATTAATTTATGGCCACTTACGCGTTTTAAACGCTGCTTAAAGGTCAATTTCCTTCAAACGCGCATTAATTTTCTTCCACATTCACGAAAATAAAAGGAATGCACTAACACAACCTACGCTTTGCCTAATACAAAAACGCGCGCTCAAACCACTGTTACAATGCTTATTCGGCCACTACGTTGAGCTATGAATAAAGCACTATGGCTTAATCTCTCTGTTCTGCGCGTTCAGCCAGTCGCCTAGCTAGACGACGGTATAGGCGTTTATGCTGAAACCGCTTGGCGTAGTCTTGTAGTTACATCCACTACTTTTTGTATTACGTAATCGATGTCTTCTTGGGTCGTAAAGCGCCCCACGCTGAATCTAATCCCTGCATGCGCCAATTCGTTGCTGCGGCCAATCGCTTTTAACACATACGAAGGCTCTAAACTCGCTGACGTACATGCCGACCCTGAAGATACGGCAATGTCATTTAAGCCCATCATCAAGCTTTCGCCGTCTATACTCGCAAAACTTACATTTAGAATGCCCGGGATACGCTGTGTTGCGTGGCCGTTTAAATAGATATCGTCGAGCTGTTGAAGGCCCTTCCAAAGCGATTCACGCAGCGCTAATATGCGCGCACTGTCCTCTTCCATTTTTGAGGAGGCTAGCGCGATGGCTTCACCCATTCCAACAATTTGATGGGTGGCTAATGTACCCGACCGCATGCCGCGTTCGTGGCCACCGCCATGAATTTGTGCCACCAGATTGATTTTGGGACGGCGACGCACATAGAGCGCCCCCATACCTTTCGGGCCGTATATCTTATGCGCCGAAATAGACAGCAAATCTACCGGAAGCTCAGCTAAATCAATGGCAATTTTGCCCACACTTTGCGCACCATCAACATGAAAAAGAACACCTTTGTCACGACAAAGCTGGCCAATAGCTTGAATGTCTTGGATAACCCCAAGTTCGTTGTTCACATGCATCACCGACACCAAAATAGTGTCGTCGCGCAACGCATTTTCAAGCGCATATAAATCAATTAACCCGTTCGGCTGTACTTCAAGATACGTAACCTCAAAGCCTTGGCTTTGTAAGTACTCACAGGTATCTAACACCGCTTTGTGTTCGGTATTAACGGTAATGATATGTTTGCCTTTATTGGCATAACCTTGGGCGACGCCTTTTATAGCAAGATTGTTCGATTCAGTGGCCCCCGAAGTAAAAACAATTTCTCTAGGGTCGCAATTAAGCGCGTCGCTGATTTGATTTCTAGCAACATCAACCGCTTCTTCTGCCATCCAGCCGAAGCGATAGCTACGAGAAGCTGGGTTACCAAAGTTGCCATCCAGGGTTAGGCATTTTGCCATTGCCTCGGCAACATTCGGGTCTACCGGTGTTGTTGCTGCGTAATCTAAATAAATGGGTGTTGATAAAGCCATGCGTTACTCAATACCAATTTAAAGTTGAATACTAACTTCGATATCTTTGGTGATATGACGAAGTGATGCATTACCGTCTTGACGGTCGGCTACCTCTTGCACATCACGCTTTGCCATTAACTCGCCCAACGTAATTGAATTCAAAAACGCCGCAATGCGATCACTTAGGTCTTGCCACAAGCTGTGCGTTAGGCAGCGATCGCCGCCTTGACAGTCTGCTTGTCCTTGGCAACGTGTCGCATCAATGGACTCGTCGACGGCGCGAATGACTTCGCCTATCGCAATTTTGCTTGCTTCACGGCCTAACAAATAGCCGCCGCCAGGCCCGCGAACACTGTCTACTAATTGCTCTTTACGCAATCGAGAAAAAAGCTGTTCAAGGTAAGATAAAGAAATTTCTTGTCGTTCTGAAATGTCGGCAAGAGGCACTGGACCACGCTTTGAATGCAAAGCGACATCAAGCATTGCGGTAACCGCATAGCGCCCTTTCGAAGTGAGTTTCATTGGATTCTCCCGCCGTTTTATAGTGCGGGAATTTTCACATACCCGACTAAAATGGTCAAGTATAAGACCTAGTAAACTAGTCAGGTATTATTGATTCGAGTAATCGCTTTTGTACATCAAGGCTTTCGTTTCATTTTAGCCCGATCCAAATAAGCACTAATAGACGCTTGTAGGTGCCAAATTTGCGTGGTTACTTCTACGCTAAATGCTAAGAAATCGTTTATTCTGCAAATGAATGATAACGTCGACCATAAACGCTATTTGTTTGCATTTAAGTGAATATGAGCAAGAATACTGTCTGCTATCCGATGTGATTGAACGGTATCTATTTGATGGCGCAACCCGCGCAATACTTGATGTTTAGCACCTGATATAGCTCTGGCTGTTGCAACACCGCCACTGGGATGCACCATGTGATCAACATCTCCGTGTATCACTAATGTTGGAGCTTTGACATTTTGAAGCATTGGCGTTCGGTCCCCAGATTTCATAATAGCACCGATTTGCCGGAACATCGCTTTTGCATCACTTTTGCCACCATTGCGCTGCCATGCCAAACGCGCGTACTGATGCCATTGATTTACGGCTCCGTTTGCAGCTACATCGCCAATGTGCGTCATCATTGCTTGGTAGTTTTTAACTGCGTCTTTTTCGTTCATTGGCGCTTTAGCTCTTGCCATTCGCCATAGCGTTGAATAAGAGGGTTGCCCTACGCGGCGATTTCCTGTCGTCGAGAAAATAGACGTCATAGATGTCACTTTTTCAGGATGCAGACTTGCAAGGGTCTGTGCAATCATCCCTCCCATAGACATTCCTGCGATGTGTGCACTTTCAATGTTTAGCGCCTCTAAAAGCTGCGCGGTGTCATCTGCCATACACTCCAGTCCATATGCACCTTTCGGCGACCTTCCTCTTAACTGCTGTAATAGGCTGGGATGCGGTGTGTCGCTGCGTACTGACCTTCCTGCATCACGATTGTCAAAGCAAATAACGCGAAATCCACTGGCAACTAAACGCTCAATAAGCGCGTTTGGCCAATAAATCAACTGAAGACCTAAACCCACAATAAGTACAATGGTATCGGCATTTCCGACACCATGTTCGGCATAGCAAAACCTATCACCGCTTTTAAGCGTTACATATTGCTCATGATGCTGGGCTAAACTCATTTAAAGCTCTCGTGATTTAATAAAAGTAAGTGTGCGTCTATTAAAATTTCTATTCAAACTTAAGCGCTGGATCGTCTACACGGCCTTTCCGAAAAATTTTCACGTCTTGTGCATAATTGAACGACATAGACCATGGAAACTGCATGCCCTGACGTGGCAACTGTTCTAAAGAGCGTTGGATGTAGCCAGCGCCAAAGTTTAGCAACGGTTGTGTTTCCATATTTGGGTCTGCTACAGGTGTACACTGTGTAAAGCCGTGCTCTTCCATATGATTGAGCAATCGCGTGAAATGTTCACATAGAAGGCCAATTTTTAGTGTCCACGATGAAGCTGTATAGCCCACCGCAATAGCAAAATTAGGCACACCACTGAGTAACATACCTTTATACGTAACACATTCTGGAAGCGAAATAGCTTCACCATCAATTTTTGGCACTATCCCTCCTAAAGGCAGAAGGTTTAATCCAGTGGCTGTTACTATAATATCTGCTTCAATATGCTGGCCCGAATCAAGTTTAATTCCCGTTTCAGTAAACGTATCTATAGTATCTGTTGCAACCGACGCCTTACCTTTCGAAATTGACTCGAATAAATCTCCACCCGGAACTGCACACAGTCGCTGCTCCCAAGGATTGTAAGGTGGGTTAAAGTGTATATCTACTGGATACCCTTCGGGTAACATTTTTGCATTAAGACTGCGTATTATTTTGCGCGCACGATGCGGAAAGCGCTGACAAAATGCGTACACCCAACGCTGTTTCGCTATGTTAAACCAACGCGCAGCTTTAAACGCTGTATCCTCGCTAAACCACGCGCGTAAATGTTTTGCGATTGGGTCATCTACGGGCACAGGCAATACGTAGGATGGCGTTCTTTGCAGCATAGTCACGTGCGATGCGCTTTTCGCTAGTGCGGGAACCAGCGTTACCGCCGTTGCACCGCTTCCGATTACCACGACGCGTTTGTTTTTGTATTCCAGATCTTCAGGCCAATGCTGAGGATGTACAATCTGGCCGTTAAATTGTGATTGCCCTTTGAAATGTGGTGCATAACCTTTATCGTATCGATAATAACCCGAAGCGTTAAATATCCATCTGGCGGCAATGTGCTCATGCTGCCCACTCTCTTCTGACTTTAACGTAACCCGCCAATAGTGTTTATCGCTTTGCCAATCTATATCTACCACACGAGTTAAAAAACGTATGTGCTCTTTAATACCGTTTTCAGCCGCGGTTTCTTCTACGTAAGCCTTTATTGAACGACCATCAGCAATGGCCTTTTTCTCTTTCCAAGGTTTGAATTCGTAGCCAAAGGTGAATAAATCAGAATCTGAGCGTATTCCCGGGTATTTGAATAAATCCCATGTGCCGCCCAAATCACCGCGGGCTTCTATAATAGAATATGAAAGGTCAGGACATTTTTTTTGAATGTGGTAGGCGCAGCCGATACCCGAAATTCCGGCTCCAACAATTAGTACGTCGAGTAATGGCGCTGTTTCTTGCATAACGTCCCTGAAAAGTGATAATCAACCTTCCATCTCAATGTATGTTGGAGTTATGCATGAGTCAATGTGCTTGTTAATGTTTTGTAAAAACAAGCCTTTGTGAATTTTTACTATATAAGGGTGAAGGTTCTCGGCCTTAGCACCCGAAAATAGTATGCGGAATTAGAGTTAAATAGCGGGGTCGAAAGAAGAATGAGCCTTCTCTCGCTCTTGGGTTTCCTTTAGGTCGAAACCCGTTTCTGCGAAATCTTCAGCGCTAATATTGTGTAAATTATCGGTACACACATCGCCACCTAGCGACTGAATGACCTTGCACATCTCTTCCACTTTGGTGTCCATTTGGTGCATATGCTCTAGCATTATGCCCATCGCATTGGCCACAGGATCAGGGTTATCTGGCGCGACAGCATAGGCATCAAAACCATATTTCTGGGCAATTTTATCTCGCTCGGGGTTTACCGACGCATTCATCTCTTTTTGCTTCGAGATAATGATACGACCCGGGATCCCCACCGCCGTAGCGCCATCAGGAATATCTTTTACGACCACAGAGTTAGACCCTACTTTAGCGTTTTCACCTATAATAATAGGCCCCAACACTTTGGCACCAGCCCCAACTACAGCGCCTTTTTTAAGGGTTGGGTGGCGCTTACCGGCTCTCCAGCTAGTGCCTCCAAGAGTAACGCCGTGGTAAAGGGTGACATCATCGCCAATTTCTGCTGTTTCACCAATGACCACTCCCATACCGTGGTCGATAAATACCCGTCGTCCTAACGTGGCACCAGGGTGAATTTCAATCCCCGTAAGCCAACGGCTAAAGGTTGATAAACTGCGTGCCAACCATTTCCATTCAGCCTTCCATAGTTTGTGACTAATGCGATGCAGCCACACTGCATGAAGGCCAGGGTAGTTGGTTAGCACTTCAAAGGTGTTTCTGGCCGCTGGGTCGCGATGAAATACACCTTGAATATCATCTTTTATACGGGCGAACATAGTGTTTACTCTTTTTCTTCTATCGCTGGTGCAGGGTCTGCATCGCCTGAGTTAGCATTCTTCACCGATTTATCAATAGACGCCAATATACCGCGTAGTATATTAAGCTCTTGAGACTCAGGGCGTGCTCGGTTAAACAAGCGACGCAGCTTAGTCATAACCACACCCGGGTGACTTTTGCGAATGAACGACGTGCCTTCCAGCGTGGTTTCCAAATGCGTATAAAAACGCTCTAAATCGTCATTCAGTGGATATTCTTCCTCAACACTTGGATATGTTTCGCGATTTAGATAGGCCATGCGAATCTCATAACAAAGGGTTTGCACTGCTGCTGCTAAATTAAGTGAGCTATATTCAGGGTTGGCTGGAATACACATATGGAAGTGACACTGCTGCAGCTCTTCATTAGTTAAACCACTGTTCTCACGCCCAAACACCAAGGCTACCGGGTACTTTTCTACTTCTTGGACCAGCTTTTCGCCACAGTCGCGCGGGCCTAACATAGGCCATGAATGAGTGCGAGAGCGTGCAGACGTCCCTACTACTAAGCCACAGTCTTTAACTGCCTCTTCCAGCGTGCTTACAATTTTCGCGTTAGCAAGCACATCACCAGCCCCTGCCGCCAATGCACTGGCTTGACCGTCTGGCTCATTTACCGGGTCGACAAGATATAAGCTGCTCAGCCCCATGGTTTTCATAGCTCTTGCTGTCGAGCCGATGTTTCCCGTGTGAGACGTGTTAACTAAAATAATGCGAATATTCTCGAGCATGCGTGTAATACCTACGTACTTATTTGGATAGCGTCTTTAATTCGATGATACGCGCTTTTGGCGTACTATCTTACAGACCTTAATAGCGTGAAGTTTAACACAGCGGCAGTATAGATGGCTATTCACGCTATTGTGCTGGGATTTCATTTGCATCGCGCATAGATTCTGGTAGACTCCGCCCGTTTTCGAAAACAACTAGCTATTTTTTGTACAGTTAGTTTGTTTCATTGGTCTTTTACAATTGGTGGTTTATCTATGCATCCTATGCTGAATATTGCGGTGCGCGCTGCGCGTGCGGCTGGAACAGTTATTGTTCGTGGTTTTGAAAAACATAATGAAGTAGCAACAGAGTCAAAAGGCTTAAACGACTTCGTTACTCAAGTTGATAAAGAAGCAGAACAAGCAATTATTGCCAAAATTCAGCAGTCTTACCCGAACCATTGCTTCCTAGGTGAAGAATCGGGTGAAGTTTTGGGCACAGAAACTGACTATCAGTGGATCATCGATCCACTAGATGGCACCACTAACTTTGTAAAAGGCATTCCTCACTTTGCCGTTTCAATTGCACTTCTTCACAAAGGTCGCTTAGATCAAGCGGTTGTTTTCGACCCAATTCGCAGCGAACTATTCACCGCGAGCCGTGGTCAAGGCGCGCAGCTTAACGGTTATCGTATTCGTGCTTCTAAGCCTCGTGACCTTTCTGAAACCATTATTGCTACTGGCTTACCGTTTAAGAACAAATCTCAATTTGGCGAGTATGCACTAAGCCTTAACAAAATTTTCCACGAAGTGGGCGACATTCGCCGCGCAGGTAGTGCAGCGCTAGACCTTGCTTACGTTGCAGCTGGCCGCCACGACGGTTACTGGGAGCGAGGCATTAAATCTTGGGATATCGCAGCAGGTGAGCTTATTGTTCGTGAAGCTGGCGGATTGGTAACAGACTTTAAAGGCGGAAACGACCCGCTTCACAAAGGCGAAATTGTTGCTGGTAGCGTGAAGGTGGTTCAAGGCCTAGTTAAGCATCTTAAGTAAGAAGCATCTTAAATAAGAAGCAGCTTAAATAAATCGCTCGTAAGCACATAAACTGAGCCGATAAACCAAGCACAGTTAAACAGTAAAGGCGCTATGACACGAATGACGTGACATAGCGCCTTTTTCTTTTTCTCACTTATTGGTTTCGTTATACCTGCGGTAACACACCGCGATTACGAACACTTTACCTCTCGCAGAGTGGCTAATGAGCTATGCGGACTGGTGTTTAACTTTAGGCCAAACAAAAATCTAAGTATTAAAAAGCGCTTGGCGACTTCGTATGTCAGTGCGCACCCCACAACGATTATTAGCGTTATTAAAATAAATTCTCCGAGTGTCGACGATACACGGGAGCTCAAAAAGAATGCCGCCACCACAATTATCGTTTGATGCACCATATAGTAAGGCAATACGCCTTTGTTCAAATAGCTCACCACCTTACTCGGGTTAGACAAATATTTTCGACCGAACCCTAATATTGCTGCCAACCATGCCCAGTGATTAAGTACAACGATTACACCAACCAAAACACGAAACCCAGGCGACGACTCCATTAACTGCCCTGTAGGGCCTAGCAAGTCGTGACGGTCTAAAATTATGACGCTGTAAAGTACTATCGCAATGGTTAAGCTTACGTAACGGGACCTCATAATTGCAGCATACAATGCGGGTCTAAGCACAATCACAATACCTACCAGCATCACAAAAAAGTACTTTGCATGACTATACCAATCATTAAGCAAGTCGTGAGACGTGGGATATGCTACTCGTAGCTCCAGCCATATGGCAGTCATGAACGTAACCACTAACACGCTAAACAGCGCCAAGCTATCGAGTACTCTCAACGCCCTTACTTCCACAAATCTGATAAGCGGGAAAAACAGCAATATGAAAGCGCTATACACAAAAAGGTAAGGTAAAAACCAAAGGTGATTCCATGTCAGTAAGCCAATTACCGATTGTTTGTCGATAAACAAGTCAGTATTTGGATTGATGTAAGCAACGTAGAACTCGCTAAACGGCATGGCTAGTGCTCCGCTGACTGTCCACTCTGCATAAACTTGTGGCGCGACGATAACAAACATACCGAATACAAGAGGAATTAATATCCGCAACGCCCTCTTCCCCAGTAGTGAAAGAGATACACGCCAGCGAGAGGTCGTTTGGCCATAAGCGCGGCGCAGCACGACGGTAAATACCATGGCAGAGATCAAAAATAATAAAGACATACGCCATTGGTTGGTCAATATCATCACATCTTGTAGTAGTGGAAATTGCACGTCGCTTTTTATATGCCAGCCCCACTCTAAAACGTAATACATTCCGATGTGATAAAAAATGAGTACACCAAACGCGATGACACGCAGTGCATCCAACTCGAAATAGCGCTGAGTGACAGGACTCTCGACCACGGCCTTCTCTCTCGCCTCCCCCTTTGAAGTTCTGTTAACAAACGTTGCTTCCTGATCAACATATGCTTGCGTCAATGTCCTCACTCCTATTCAATAGTGTTTAACTAACGTGTTGCATCTAATGCGATAGACGTCCGACAGCAAACGCCTAAGTGACGAGAATTAAGGGAAAAAGGGTTAAGCGGTGAATAACTGGGATGAAAAATGGAGTCAGTTTCTTAGGGATTCTGAATCAAAACATAAATACGCTGCATTTGTTTTGCTTACAGCCTATTTGTTTATAAACAATTCAATCAATGCTGCGTCTAGTTGGACTGAATTTTCTCGAAGCGACAATAACAGCGTAGCACTTTGGGAGCCGTACGTTTGGGAATACTCGAGTGCTTTGAGCACCGCTTTGCTCGTCATCCCATTAATTATCGCTATACGTATACTCGATCAGAAGGTAAAAGTGGGAGCGACATGGCTTGGGTGGCATTTTGCCTTTGCCAGTTTATTTTCGGTAGCCCATGTATCATTAATGGTAGCATTTCGAAAGCTCGTCTATTTATTCTCTGAACGCAATTATGACTTTGGGATATGGCTCAATGAGTTCATCTACGAATATCGAAAGGATGTATGGGGCTATATTACTCTGATTACTTTTTACTATATTGCACGGTTTGGCTATCAACGCTTAATTGGTGAAGCATCACCTATTGCACGCGACACATCACAGATAACGAATGACAACGTGGCCAGCACCTTACCTGACTATTTATTGGTGAAAAAGCTCAATAAGGAGTTTTTGGTTCAAGTCACTGACATACAGCGAGTAGAAGCCTCAGGAAATTACATTAACCTTCATACTCACGTGGGCGTTTACCCCTTGCGTTATACCCTTGGCCGGTTTTGTGAAGAAGGAGCGCATCAAGGCTTTATGCGAGTGCACCGGTCGCACGCAGTGCGAATACCTGCCATTGTGTCTATAAGTTATGAAGAAACAGGGGATGGAACAATAATGCTCAATAACGGTCAATCAGTAGCGCTTTCCAGGCGATATAAAGATGATCTGAAACAAGCATTAGCCCCCAATCAATAGTAAATTCCACTTTTGATAAAGCATAAAAAAACCGCATCGTAGATGCGGTTTTTGTACGTTTCAAGCGTGTAAAACTAAGGCATAGGATCTAAATCTGCGCCTTCCTTTTCCACTTGTGGTGGCATTAGGTCTTCTTTACTAATACCCAATGCAAGTGCCACTGAACTTGCGATATACACCGATGAGTAAGTACCTACCACTACACCAAACAGCAATGCTGTTGCAAATCCGTGAATAAGTGCACCACCCTTGTAGAATAATGCAACCAATACCAACACCGTGGTTAATGAGGTGATGATAGTACGGTTTAGGGTTTGCGTTAGCGAGATGTTAATGATCTCAACAGGCTCACCTTTACGGATTTTGCGGAAGTTTTCGCGAATACGGTCAGACACAACAATGGTATCATTAAGTGAATAACCAATTACCGCTAGTACCGCTGCAAGGACAGTCAGGTCAAATTCAATTTGAAGCACTGAAAATAAACCTAATGTAAGAATAACGTCGTGAGCTAGTGCCGATACTGACCCCAACGCAAATCGCCATTCAAATCGCATTGCTACGTAAACTAAAATACAAAGCAGTGCCACCAACATTGCAAGGCCGCCCTGCTCGGTAAGCTCTTCACCTACGTTAGGACCTACGAATTCAATACGACGCATATCAACCGCAGTACCGTCAGCGCGAAGCGCAGCTAGCACCTGCTCACCAATAGTCACGGCTTTAACGCCCTCACGAGGAGCAATGCGGATAAGTACGTCTTGGCTGCTACCAAAGTTTTGTACTATGGCATCTTCAAAATTCGCTTCGTTTAGCTGGGCGCGAATGCCTTCTAAGTTAGCAGCGTCCTCATAGCCAACTTCAATTAGCGTACCGCCAGTGAAGTCTAGCCCCCAGTTAAGGCTATTAACGCCTAGCGACACGAACGAACCTAAAATGAGTACCGTTGATAACACCATCGCAGGAATGCGAAGGCGCATAAAATTGACGGTATCGGATAGTTTTAATAATTGCATGTTACTTCCTTAAATCGCCAATTTCTCTACGCGTCGACCGCCCCATACTGCGTTAACAATAACGCGCGTTACTAGGATTGCGGTAAACATCGAGGTTGCTATACCAATCATCAGTGTAATCGAGAAGCCTTTAATTGGGCCTGTGCCCACGGCAAACAGGATTAAGCCTGCAATGAAGGTGGTAATGTTAGCATCTAGAATGGTAGAAAAAGCACTATCGTAACCCTGATGAATGGCATGCTGTGGGCTGCGGCCGTCGCGTATTTCTTCTCGTATACGCTCAAAGATAAGAACGTTTGCATCTACCGCCATACCAACGGTCAGTACAATACCTGCCATACCCGGTAGCGTAAGCGTTGCACCAGGGATCATCGAAATAATGCCTACAATCATAACCAGGTTTGTAATCAGTGCGATATTCGCTACCACACCAAACGCTTTGTAGTAAATCAACATGAAAACAAGTACCGCTGCCAGACCATACATAATAGCCTGCATGCCCAGCTCAATGTTTTCTTTACCCAAGCTTGGTCCAACCGTACGCTCTTCAACAATTTGAATTGGCGCAATCAGTGCACCTGCGCGAAGTAGCAACGCTAAGTCACGGGCTTCTTTCGGTGAATCAAGACCTGTGATTTGGAACTTGCTACCCAGCTGCGCACGAATAGTCGCAACCGAGATAACTTGCTCGTGTTTTTCAAACACTAGCTTGCCGTCTTTGTTACGTTCGCCAGTTGACTTGTATTCGATAAACACCGTAGCCATTGGTTTACCAATGTTCCCACGGGTTGAGCGAGACATCTTATTACCGCCTTCAGAATCAAGCGAGATGTTTACGTTCGGAAGTCCGTACTCATCAACACCGCTATTCGCATCAATAATATGGCTACCGGTAAGCATAATACGCTTTTCAAGCAGCTGAGGAATGCCTTGCTGATCTTCAATCACTTGAGAGCCAGGAGGAACGCGGCCGTTCAATGCATCACGGATATCGTTCTTCTGGTCCACCATGCGAAATTCTAGTGTTGCTGTTGCATTAAGAATCTCTTTCGCACGGGCGGTATCTTGAATACCTGGAAGCTGCACAACGATGCGATCAGCACCTTGCTTTTGTACAAGCGGCTCAGCCACACCAAGTTGGTTTACACGGTTGCGAATAATGGTAATGTTTTGCTTAACCGCGTTGTCACGAATTTCTTGAAGCTTGCTTTCAGCAAAAATAGCGCGAAGTGTTAAGTCGTCCACCTGGTTAAAGGTAAGGTCGCGACTTTGGTTGCGCAAAAAGAACTCTGCCTTGTCTAGCGCATCTTCATCACGGAACGTAATGTCGATATGATCGTCAACTTGTTTTACACCGCGATAACGAATGCCTTCTTCACGCAGTGATGTACGGAAACCACCCTCTGCGTCTTCTAGCGACTTAGCAATCACTTCGGTCATATCCACTTCCATCAAGAAGTGAACACCACCGCGAAGGTCAAGACCTAGCTTCATTGGCGCGCCACCTAGGCCTTCAAGCCACTCTGGCGTGTCAGGGGCAAGGTTCATAGCCACGTAGTAGTCATCACCAAGCGCCTTTTCAAGCGTTTCGCGCGTAATAAGCTGGGTGTCAGAATCCGAAACGCGAACTAATATTTGTTCGTTCTCAAACTCAACACGTTTTGGAGAGATATTCTTTTCACTTAGCGCGGCTTTTACTTGTTCCACAGTGGCGTCAGTTACCACAGCGTCGCGGCCTGCTGAGATTTGTACGGCGTGATCTTCACCGTAAATGTTAGGAAGCGCATAAAGTGCACACATTGCAACCACAATAAGTGCACTCAGTACTTTCCAAATAGAGTTTTTGTTTAGCACTGGATAATCCTTTCGTGCCAGTACCGGGAAGCGTCCCGGCCCCGGCTTTTGTTACTTACAGTGACTTCATCGTGCCTTTAGGCAGCACAGCAGTTACTGAAGACTTCTGAACAACGATGTTGTTTGAATCGTTAAGTGCAACTTCAATGAAGTCTTTTTCTTCTGACACTTTAGTGATTTTTCCTACCAAACCACCTTGTGTTAACACCTCATCGCCTTTGCTAAGTGACGATACTAGGTTTTTATGCTCTTTTACACGCTTAGCCTGTGGACGGTAAAGCAAGAAGTAAAAGATTAAACCAAATACAGCTAGCATGATGATCATTTCCATGCCGCCACCTTGCGGCGCACCAGCAGACTGTGCGTAAGCGTTAGAGATAAATAGGCTCATAAAATTCCCCAAATATTATCGTTGTTATAGTGCCGGAACCGGCAACCCTTTTTGTTCATAAAATTCTTGTACAAACTCATCAAGCGTACCTGCGTCAATCGCATCGCGAAGACCCTGCATCACACGCTGATAGTAGCGAAGGTTATGGATGGTGTTTAAGCGCGCACCCAAGATTTCGTTACACTTGTCCAAATGATGTAGATAAGAGCGAGAATAGTTTTTACAAGTGTAGCAATCACAATTCTCATCTAATGGCGAGGTGTCGTTTCTGTGTTTCGCATTGCGAATCTTCACTACGCCTTCAGTCACAAACAGGTGACCGTTTCGCGCGTTACGCGTGGGCATTACACAGTCAAACATATCGATGCCGCGACGCACAGACTCTACCAAATCTTCAGGTTTACCCACGCCCATTAAATAGCGAGGTTTATCTTCTGGGATTTTAGGCGCGGTATGATCGATAATGCGGATCATATCTTCTTTCGGCTCACCTACTGAAAGACCACCAATGGCGTAACCGTCGAAGCCGATAGCTTCAAGGCCAGCAAGTGAAACGTCGCGCAGACCTTCGTACATACCGCCTTGAATGATACCAAACAGTGCCGCTGGGTTATCGCCATGGGCTTCTTTACTACGTTTGGCCCAACGTAGCGACATTTCCATTGAAACGCGCGCTTCTTGTTCAGTAGCGGGGTACGGCGTGCACTCATCAAAAATCATCACGATGTCAGAGCCCAAATCGCGCTGAACTTCCATCGATTTTTCAGGCGTAAGTAAGATCTTTTCGCCGTTTATCGGAGAGCGGAATGTTACACCTTCTTCGGTAATTTTACGCAAATCACCCAAGCTAAACACTTGGAAGCCGCCCGAATCCGTAAGGATTGGCTTGTCCCAATTCATGAAGTCATGTAGGTCGCCATGCTGGCGAATAATGCCTGTACCAGGACGAAGCATCAGGTGAAACGTGTTTCCAAGACAGATGTGTGCACCGCTGTCTTTTAATTCTTCAGGGGTCATTCCCTTAACAGTACCGTATGTACCTACGGGCATGAACGCTGGGGTTTCAACAACACCGCGTTCAAACACCAAACGACCGCGTCGTGCTCGGCCTTCGGTTTTTAACAACTCAAATTGCATGTGAAAGCATTCCCACTTTGGTGCGCTTTTGCGCTGGGTATAAAATAAATTGGCGGCGATTATACCAGTAATTCGGCTGAGATCATGCCCCGTATCTATGTTTATCTGTAACTAAGCTAGAAAGGCCTGCAAAACACCGATTTAAACGCCTAATGTCCTTGGACGAATGTGCTTAGGCGCGTTCAATAAACATAGAATCACCGTAGCTAAAGAAACGATATTCCTTCTCTATCGCTTCTTGATACGCCTTCATGACATTTTCTTTGCCCGCAAATGCGCTAATTAACATCATTAGCGTGGACTCTGGAAGGTGAAAATTTGTGAACATTGCGTCTACCACTTTAAACTCAAAACCAGGGTAGATAAAAATCTCAGTATCTTCGTTAAATGGCGCAATAACTTCCTCGTCACCGCGCTCTGCACTTGCCTTTGCCGCTGACTCCAAAGAGCGTACAGAGGTTGTACCCACTGCAATAACACGTTTACCGTTGCCCTTTGTGGTTAGAACAGCGTCAACAACGTCTTGCGGTACTTCGGCGAACTCTGCGTGCATTTTGTGCTCTTGAATATTATCAACGCGCACAGGCTGGAACGTACCCGCGCCAACGTGCAAAGTTACAAAAGCCAAGTTCACACCCTTCTCTTTAAGCGCTTCTAAAATAGCGTCGTCAAAATGAAGCCCTGCAGTTGGTGCTGCAACAGCACCGGGTTTTTGATTGTATACGGTTTGATAGCGCTCTTTGTCTGAGTTTTCGTCCGGGCGGTCAATATAGGGAGGAAGCGGCATATGCCCATGGGCTTCCAGCAGCGTTAATACGGTCTCATCGTGGTCAAACTGTAAAATAAATAGCGCATCGTCTCGCCCTGTCACCGTAACATTCACTTTTTCTTCAAGAATCAGCTTAGATCCGGGCTTAGGCGCCTTGCTCGCGCGAACATGCGCTAACGCTGTATTGTCTGATGTGATGCGCTCGATCAGCACCTCAACCTGACCACCCGTTTCCTTTTTGCCCAGTAAACGTGCAGGAATAACCCGCGTATTGTTGAACACCAAGAGGTCACCTGGCTCTACAAATTTCAGCATGTCAGCGAACATCGTGTGCGCTACATTGCCAGTCTTCCCATCTAAATGTAACAAGCGACTCGCTGTACGTTGCTGAGTTGGGTATTTGGCGATAAGTTTTTCGGGTAGCTCGAAGCTAAAATCTGATAGTTTCATAAATACGGCTAAATTACGGCATAAAAGTTAGACAAAAGTAGAATATTAAGTGTCATTTAAGTTAAAACTAAAGGCTAATAAAAATAGATTTACAAATTAAGCTAAAGTCAAAATAAAAACTAAAAATGTTTATTATCAACAAATTAAAAATTAACGTATATTATAAAGTAACTTTATACTGAACAATATACGTACAATTCAATTTATTAAATAGCACTTAACTCCTTAAACGGTTAAGATACCTGCAGATAGTGATGATGTTCTCCCATAAACATTCCTTATCATTCGTACCCAGCACTTGCTGGGTATTTTTTTATCTGCTTATTTTCCCTGCCTACCTTCACTCATCGCAACGTTATTGCGAAGCTTTGATTCTTTTGCATGACAGGTTAGTTGAATATCGATATCTTATAACCGGCGGTATTTTACGCTGTTTATTGCTGAAGATCAGTTAAGATTTCCTCTAAAAGCGCCGCATCTAATGGACGCGCCTTCAACACGTACAAAATCTGCAAAAGTAAATCGGCGCCCATAATACCTTTATTCACCTTATTTCTAAGGTTGTCTGCGCTTTGCTCCACGCCAATCTCTTCCAGCCTTTGGCTTAACGCTTGATATTTTACGCCGCGCACAGACATCTCAGATTTCACGACTCTTGCTACCGTTTGCCGCCACGCATTTTTAGCACCTTGCGTATTCCCCGTGTTCACACAGCCTCCAAAAACCACACAAATGTGATGTATATTTTACAAAAACACACTTTTTTACACTTATAGCATGTATTTAATGTTGACGATTATGGCACAACAGGTCTACACTGCAAGTCTAGATATTGGCGAAGATGAAAATAGTCGTTACAGTAACTTCGGTGGTTAATACAGCAAAGTACCTGTTTTTAATAAAGTGCAGTTGTATAACACACCACGTACACGACATTCATTTTCACAACTATCGCTTCAATAATTAAAGGAGAAAGGTATGAGCTGGGAACTGGAAAGCATCGAAGCCTTATTTAAAGAGCATGATGACTTTGTGGTAACACGTGAGGAAAACTGCTTACTTATTGCTAATCAAGACGGCATAGATGCCTGGCTTGCTATCAGCGGAGAGCAGATCTTAGTAGAGAGTCTTTTGTTTGCAGCGTCGGAAGTAAAAGATAAGCCAGCGCTAGATCATGAAATATTGTCTACTCATATGGTGTTCCCTTTGACCACGGTAGGCATTTCAAACATTGGTGGTGAAGAGTACTACACTGCCTTTGGTGCGCTAAGTGCCCAGTCAAAAGCCGAAAGTATCGTTATTGAAGTGGAAACCCTGTTTCAGAATGTTGCATCTTTCTTAGATGCCTACGAAACACACCTTAACTAAAATTTACTTCTAAGGAGAAGCGAATGTCAGTGTGGAAAAAATTAGTAACTGCAGTAAAAGGTGGTGCAACCGAAGCTGCTCAATCTGTCGTCGACAGTCAGGCTATTCGAATTCTGGAACAAGAAATTAGAGAAGCCAAAGAAGAATTGCGTAAGTCAGATCATGCACGTACCCAAATCTTGGCAAAGTGTAAACTTTCTCAGCAAAAAGTGGATAGCTTCAATTCGTCAATTGCGGAATACGAAGCTCACGCGCGCAAGGCCATCGATAGCGACCGCCAACTCGCGCTAGACTGTGCTCAAAAAGTGTCTGAACTTAAAGAAGAACGAGACCAAGAACAAACATATCTTGATCAGTTCCAGCAGTCAGAAAAGCAGCTGGCACAAAATATCCAACAGGCGAAAGCGAATTTACGTCGCTTAGAGCAGCAAGTGGATATGGTAAAAGCCACTGAAAGCGTTCAAAAGGCACAAGTAGCGGTTTCTTCACGCCATATGGGCGCGAATAGCAAAATGAAAACGGCGACAGAGTCACTGTCACGTATTCAAGATAAGCAAAAGATGCGCAATGCTGAGCTACAAGCTGCAGAAGAGTTAGCAAACAATGAATCGAGTAGCGATCTAGAAAAACGCTTAGCCGAAGCGGGCATTAAAGGGGGTAAAACCTCGGCAGATGACGAGCTAGCGCGAATTCTAGGCAAGTAAGTTAGAAAAATGGGAGCTACGCGCTCCCATTTTTAATTCTTGTTACAATAATTTCCTGCGTAAATTACCGTTAAGTAAAGCGCTAACCTAGACAAATCAAGTACTTCAAGGCAGAGTAAGGGCACGCATAACAAGGGCTGTTTCTTTTATGTCTCCATGGATAAAACTGCGAAAAATCATGCTGCAATATTTTGCAGAATCACGCTGGTACACTATTGTCGGTGCCACCGCCTTTTACGCAGTAACAAGCTATTGGCTACTTTACGCTGCAGACGAGCACGATTTAATTACCAACGCCGACTTTGTTTACTGGCTGGCGGTCACCGCCTCTACTGTGGGCTATGGTGATTTATCTCCCGTCACGCCAGCGGGAAAACTGGTTGTAGCGCTTTACGTCATACCGCTTGGTTTGAGTATCTTCGCCATGGTAATTGGTCGGATTGCAGCTTGGGTTTCATTAACGTGGAAGAAAGGATTGTTGGGTATGAACAGCTTGATGCTAGATGAACATATCTTAGTAATTGGGTGGAATGAGCAGCGTACTATGCTGCTGCTTGATTTAATACTTCAAGAACGCGATGCCATGCCAGAGCGCCCCGATATTGTGCTGTGCGTGAAAGCCGATATCACTAATCCCATGCCTGGCGTGATTGAGTTCGTGAAGGTAGATTCGTTTAACAAAGACGAAGATATGGATCGCGCTTGCGTGTCCACCGCCCGAACTATTCTTATCGATAACCCACAAGACGATGTCACCATGACTACCGCGCTGTATTGTACTAAGCGTAACCCTAATGCACATCAGGTGGCTTATTTTGATGATGATAGCCTAGTCAGCTTACTTCAGGATCACTGCCCTAAAGTGGAGTGTACACCCAGCGTGGCAATAGAAATGTTAGTTAAAGCCGCTTTTGATCCTGGTTCTAGTATGCTTCATCACGACTTGCTGAGTATTGAAGAGGGCCAAGCGCAATTTTCAGTAAAAATCCCAGAAAGTAGCCACGCCATTTCTGTTGCTAAGTTATTTATTAATTTGAAACGTAAACACGATGCCATCTTTATTGGTTATGCGCCAAATGGTCTTGTGAAAGAAATGGTGGTAAACCCACCGTTGGACGTTACATTAAACCCGGGAGACACCTTGTTTTATATTGCTGAGCGCCGCATTAATGCAATTAACTGGTCTTCTCTAGACGCTGATTAAGAGGCGTAAACATGTTTAGTAAACTATTTAAAAAATCAGAACCTAAAAAACCTAAGTCGCCAGAAATAATGGGGCTTTATTTAGGTGGCTCTTTCGAGTTAGATAACTTGAAACTTTCGCTATTAGAACCGGAGCTCACTATTGAAGGTGCAGCCCGTTCTCAATTAATTCAAGCGGTAGGTGAAGCGCCCTTAGATACAGGTGGCACTCTGCTTCGCTTTTACACCGACGACGATGGATTTTTACAAGTGGTCACCGACGGCGGCTTGTCTGAGAATCATATTACCGATGTTAAGCTGTGGCACTTTTATGAAACGAAAACCATTGGTAATACTGCTCAGTGGAACGAATGCTTGAAAAACGTTATCAGCCAGCCCACCTATGAGCTTGACGGTAAGGTCTATACCCGCGTGTGGGGGGCAGTGGGCGATGAGTCACCGCCTGTTGCCGTCACTGAAACTACCTATGAAGAAGATGGTGATGTGAGTACTACTGATCAGTTTATGATGCTGTATGAACGCCCAATCAGTAATGACAGAGTTGAAACCCTGCTTGTTGTGGGTGAAGAGAAACAAGTAGGCAATAATTTAGATAGATGTTTGGTGATTTCAACGGGGTTTGATGTTGAACCTGCAGATATCACTATAAACGGTTAATAAAAAGGGAATAACTATGGATACGATCATGCAATCTTTGGCTGGCCTGGATAACTTTGCGCTTTACTTCGGCTTGTCGATTGTTTTTTTGTTTATCTTCAAATTGGTGTACGCCTTGGTCACACCTCACGATGAATGGAAGCTGGTAAAAGAAGAGAAAAACGTTGCCGCTGCCATCGGCTTTGGTGGTGCTATAATCGGTTTTGCTATCGCCCTTGGCAGCGCAGCTTCAAACTCGGTTGCTGTAGTAGATTTTGCTATTTGGGCGCTTGTTGCTGTGATTGCACAATCCCTAGCGTTTGCCATTTTGCGTTTCAGCTTTATGCCGAAAATCGCTGAGCGCATAAACAATAACGAAGTTTCTGCGGGTGTTATGCTTGCCAGCATGTCTATTGCCGTAGGCTTACTCAATGCCGCTTGCATGACCTATTAAGGGGGCAGCGATGACTGATAAACGAAACACTCAGCTTGATGTTGTTGATAGCGTGCAAGGTGAGAAGCCCGCTTTAAAACGCACCAAACATATTGACCTTGGTCGCATGCGCAAAGGTTTTAGCGTGAAGCCTTTAGCATTGGGTGTGGCCAGCGTTATTTTAAGTGGTTGTGGCGGCGAAAAAGAAGACGCCACCATTTACACCTCGCTAGAAGACTGTAAACAGGATTTTCCTGATGCAGTAGAGCGTTGTGAAGCTGCCTACCAGACAGCGGTCGACGAGGCCATGCGCACCAGTCCGCGCTTTAGCTCTGAGTACGACTGCGAACATGAATTTGGCCCTAACCAGTGCCAATATGTGAATAATAGTAGCGGCAGCTTTTTCATGCCGTTCATGGCAGGCTACATGGTGAGCTCTCTGCTATCGCCAAATCGCTATTACTCACAGCCCTTATATACTTCCTATTCATATAATTCACCGTTTCGCTCACGCTGGATAACGGCAGACGGCTATGTGTTCGACGGCGACATTCGCAAAAGAAAATATCGCGTAAACAAAGACGTTTATAAGCCTAAGCCTACCGTGAACCGCACAATGAAACGTGGCGGGTTTGGTAGCAGCGTTCGTGCAAAATCGTCTTGGGGTAGCAGCAGCCGTAAAGGCGGCTGGGGCGGATAACTATGTTTAGAATGCCTTGCCAGCCTCGCAAGGGCTGGCAGCAGTTGGCTAACGAGTTTGGTTTTCATTTCCACACCATGTATGGCGAGCCTTATTGGGATGAAAGTGCCTACTACCAATTCACACTAGCGCAAATTGAAAACGATATTGAAGACCCCACAGCCGAGCTACATCAAATGTGCTTGGCAGTGACCGAAGATGTGGTTAATAGTGAGGAATTACTTACTCGTTTTCGAATCCCAGAGCAACATTGGGACTTAGTAAGAAACAGCTGGCAGGAAAGAGCCCCCAGTTTGTATTCACGCCTTGACCTTGTCTACAGCGGCAAAGGGCCAGCTAAGCTACTAGAAAACAATGCAGATACGCCCACCAGCTTGTATGAATCTGGCTTTTGGCAGTGGCTGTGGCTTTCACAAAATGTGGATGCCGGCAAACTCGCCCTGCACGCTGATCAGTTCAATAGCTTGCAAGAAAAACTAGTTCATCGCTTTCGCGAAATAGCATTGCACTACAACATTAATCAACTGCACATGGCGTGTTGTAAAGATACCGTAGAAGACCGCGGAACAGTGCAGTACCTTCAAGACTGCGCTACAGAGGCCGGGCTTTTAGCTGACTTCGTTTTTATTGAAGACATTGGGTTAGCGGACACGGGCGTTTTTACCGATCTTCAAGACGCGCCAATTACAGACTGCTTCAAGCTTTATCCTTGGGAGTTTATGCTGCGCGAAGAGTTTGGCGATGTGTTAGAAGATGCCCAAGTTAATTGGATAGAGCCCCCATGGAAATCGATAATTTCCAATAAAGCCTTGCTTCCTCAGCTTTGGAAGAAATTTGAAGGCCACCCTAACCTGCTTCCCGCTTATTTTTCAGATGAAATAAAAACAAACACACTATCAGGAAAGTGGATTAAAAAGCCTCTATTTTCAAGGGAAGGCGCGAATGTTTCAATCATTGAAGGTGGAATTGAGAATAGGCTTAGCGATGGTCCTTACGGCGAAGAAGGCTATATTGTTCAAGCATTTGAACCTTTACCCGTTTTTGAAGGTAACCATACACTCATAGGTAGTTGGTTGGTAGATGACATGCCAGCAGGTATTTCAGTAAGAGAAGATGCATCTGCTATTACCCAAGATCTCTCTCGCTACCTTCCTCATATTATTTTGTAATCTACTTTAGGGGCGTTCGATGAAGCCGCTTTCTTTCCAAATTCGCGTTCTACTGACGCTAGGTGCATTGTTAATCGTAATAGAAGTAGCAAACTTACTTACCGGCAATGCACTTAATCAGTTTGGTGTAGTGCCTCGTACACTTTCAACCTTGCCATATATATTCACAGCCCCTTTCCTTCACGGTACACCCACGCATTTGATGGCTAACTTGGTGCCTCTTTTGCTGTTCATGTGGCTTACTATGCAGTGGGGAAAACGCACGTTTCTTATCGCTACGCTGAGCGCACTGCTTATAGGTGGATTGGGCGTGTGGCTGTTCGGTAGAAGCGCTACGCATATTGGCGCGAGCGGCATGGTATATGGCTACTTCGGCTTCCTCGTGCTAGCAGGGTTTAGAAGTAACAAAGTGCGGTATTTGCTTATTTCACTAGTAGTTGCAGCGCTATACGGAGGAATGCTGGTTGGTGTGCTTCCCACATCCAAATTTATTTCCTTTGAATATCATCTGTTTGGCTTTATTGGCGGCTTATTTGCCGCATGGCACTGGGCACGCTAATTAGTTTACGTATAATTAGCCTCAAGATAAGACGTTGTAATTAGATATGTCAGCAGTACAAGAACCTACACAAAAAAACCAAGGCTTTTTCGGCAACCTCGCGTTTAACATTGTTATTCCTGTGGTGCTAATGAGCTATGCAAGTTCGGAAGATTACCTAGGCCCTGCGTGGAGCATTGTGGCGGCACTCAGCTTTCCTATTGGTTATGGCCTATGGGATTTAAAAGAGTCGGGAAAGGTCAACGGCTTTTCCATTTTAGGCATTATCAGCGTACTACTTACCGGCGGGTTTAGCTTACTTAAACTGCCTGCCGAGTATATTGCGATAAAAGAAGCCGCTATCCCAGGCATTATCGGTATTGCTGTACTGGTAACCCAATACTCTAATAAACCCTTGGTCAAAATGCTAATTTTGAATGACCAGATCATAAACTGGCCACACCTAAACCAAGTTCTTGATGCGAAAGGAAAACAGAGCGAGTTTAAAAAGAAAGTCGCGGTTAGCTCTTACATCGTAGCGAGTTCGTTTTTCCTCTCTTCTGCACTAAATTATATCTTGGCAAAAATGATATTGGTCAGTGAGCCGGGCACTACGGCATACACTGAAGAACTTGGCCGAATGACTGCGCTTAGCTACCCAGTTATTGTGATCCCGAGCATGATTTTGCTTATTGCAGCGCTCTGGTATTTGTTTGCTCAAATCAAAAAAATTACTGGCGAAGAACTCGATAACTTTATTAATCAGTAAAAAGATAATCGATAAGGGGCTTAACGCCCCTTTTTGTATTTAACATGCCCTTCCCCACAATTAAGGCTGTTACATATCTATTATTCTAAGCCACCAAAGCAATCCCTTAGACGCATAAGAGTATGAGCCCATCAAATTTCCGCACCGCTTTTAACCAAAAAGCGTGGGTATTACGTATACTCTTAAATATAAAAATACCCCGTTCTATTAGAACATGTAGGCGCTAATTGAAAGCGCGCATAGCACCTCTAGCATTACGCCATAATCGCTGCGAATTGCGTATTGCGTGCATTCTCGCTACTTCGTGTTCACAAGAAAGCGGCTCACAAAAAAAAACGGCAAACTATGCTGACAATAAAAGACTTAAAGAAATCTTTTTCACAGACAGGGGCTCCGCTCATCAACAACCTTAACCTTACTGTAAAGGCAGGTGAATCGGTGAGTATTCAGGGGGCTTCTGGCTGCGGTAAATCTACCTTGCTGTCGCTTATTGCTGGGTTTGAGACGCCCGACGGTGGAGATATTGCGGTAAATGGATTGTCGATTGCCAGCAATAGTAAACTCGATAACACATTTAAAGCGAGGGATATCGACAATTTTCGCAAACAGCATTTAGGTATTGTGTTTCAAAGCTTCAATTTATTCGACTGTTTTAATGCGTGGGACAACATTGCTTTTACTGCAAGGCTAAAAGGTAATGTAAATAACGACTACCAATTAGCGTTAATGGAGCAGCTTGGGATATTACCCCTAGCGCAAAAGCCGCTAAGTCAGTTATCTGGCGGTGAACAGCAGCGCTGTGCCATTGCTAGAGCACTTGTACATCGCCCCTCGCTTATCTTGGCCGACGAACCCACCGGCAATTTAGACGAGACCACCAGCGAAACCGTGTCTGACTTACTCTTTAAAACCTGTAAAGAGGCCAAAACTTCTCTTGTTGTGGTTACTCATAGCCAAGACGTCGCGGTAAAAGCAGACGCCGCTTTGCGACTACACAAAGGGGTATTAGAAAGAGTGAATTGTGAAGGTACAGAGCAAACCTTGTCTTTACCAATAGCAGCAAGCTAATTACAGGTGAAAGACGTTAGTGATATGCGCCTTGTGAAAAACACACCGAAAACATCAAGTAGGAAGATAACGTGCTACGCACTTTATTGTTAACGCTTTCTAGCTTACTAGCAATGGCAAAGCAAAGGCCCTGGGAGCCTCTGCTCATAATGACCGCGATTGTACTGGCCAATGCTGGCTTGGTTACCGTTTTACTGATAAACGAAGGCGCTACACAAGGTGAACTGTTACAGTCAAAGCAAGGGCTTACCTTGAGCAGTATCATCACCCCAGCAGACAGCAGAGCTCGCTTTACACAAAGCGATTATGCCACGCTTCGCAAGCGGGGTTTTACCCAGCTTGTTGCGATAGCTGAAAGAGACGTTACCCTATCGTGCAATGGCAGCGAGCCCACAGCAACAACTCTCACATTACTTGGTGTTGATACTCAGCCTCTTTTAGGAAGTGCATTTAGAACGAGAGGGTTTGAAGCGCCTGCCCAAAACGATAGCGCTCTTTCACTTTCCTATTTATCGCAAAATGCGAAGAAATTTAGTGAAATGGAAAACCAGCAGACGCCAGCGGGACGCGAATTGCGCTCAAATTCTGGGGGCGACTTCGCTGTAAATGGGCTTATTCACCCCTTAACGAACGCAAAACTGGCCTGTCACGACACGCTCAATGAAATCGATAGAAAATCCGCGCCAAGTCCCTATTGGCCTGCAACGGTAAGCGCGTATGTGAGCAGCTTTGCTCCGCAAAATACAATTTTAATCTCTATCGATGAATTTTACAGAGGCGGGGTAACGATTGAGAATGATGAACCTGTTAAGCCTGTTATTCCTGACAATGCTAAACGCGCGCAAGAGAAACAAGCAAAGCAACAGAAAGCTTACGTCCCACTTTCCGGGTTTATTGCACTTTCACCGCTATCACATCAGCATTTAACCCAAATAGAAACCCTACTTGGAATACCTGTAAAGCAAACCACTAGCAATACAAACAATGACACCGGTTCGTTGCCAGATAGTTTTAGACTAAATCTTTGGGCGATGAGTGGACTGATGGGCGTTGTGGCGCTTTTTATAGTACTTAACGCGCTAAACTTGATGTACCGCACGCGGCTACCCAATATCATTCGTTTACGGCAGCTGGGCATATCTCAGCGAATTTTAAGCATTGCCCTATTCACCGAGTTGCTTGTTTACTGCGTAATAAGTATTCCAATTGGCATGTTCATCGGTTTTCAAGCGGCGTCATGGTTGTCACCTGTGATAAACGGTACATTTACGTCGTTGTTTAACGCTGTATTTGTTAACCCAGACGTTAATCTGCTTTTCACCTTCGGCTTCGCTTTAACAACGACCTTTATATCGCTGGTTGTTTTTTCGTTAGTTTCTATAGTTAAGCTTTCAAATGCCCTAAACGTAGCGCCTGTCAAAAAAGAAAACGCGTTAGGCCAATTTGCCGTAGGTCTTATCTCATTATGTGTCCTACTACTGTTATTTATCGCTGAGGGGTTCGTATCTTCTACAGCTTCAGCACTTTTCTTTGTTGCACTGTTACTCCTTACCAGCTGCGCGCTTATTCTTCTTTGGTTACCTATTTTGTCTAAGCTACTGACTAGATTTGTACCAAGACAGTGGCCCGTGTTTCACTACGTCATTGCTAATATGCATTTACTGTCTAGCAAAACCCGTCTCGCCGTTTGTGCATTCTTTATAGCGCTAACCGCAAATATTGGTATGAATACCATGACGGACAGCTTTCGAGACGCCACTGAACAATGGTTAACGCAAAGGCTTTACGCGCCTTTCTATCTGTACACCGACGCGCCACTTAGTCGTATCGAAACGTTATCTACCAAATCGTTACCTCCGCTTGCTTTAACTCCTTTACTTAAGGCAGAGGGAGCTGTTATTGGCTCACATGCTCAAGAAGAGACACATAAAGAGATACGTAAAGCGACACGTGAAGTCAGTAACAGCCCGCCCACTTACGTTTCTATCAGTAGCTACCCCGTTCACCAAAATGGTAAAAAGGCGCTTGTTCTCGATGATGTAATAAACAACGACCTCAACACAGTGTGGCGTGATTTTACAGAAGGGAAAGGGGTATTCATCAATCAGCAATTAGCGTTTGCCCTTAACGCTAAGTTAGGACACGCGCTAGATATAGAAAATATTCGCCTTCGTAAAACTGCGAATTCAAGTTCTCCGGCGGTTAATACATTTAACGAGGAGTATAGCTCGCCACAAGATAAAACTACTGACCCAACACAAGGCTCACAAAGCAGTTCGTCGAACTCAAACGTATTTGCAGCGACGCCTCAATGGAAAGTACTGGGTATTTATCCCGACTACGGTAACCTGAACGGGCAAATATTAGTGCCTCTTCCCTCATTTAATCGAAACGATGTCCTTATCAGGGATCAACTTTTTTCCGGTGTAGTGGCTATTTACCCAGAGCCGCCTATTGAGACTAACGTGATAGGCGACAACAAACAAAGCACCTATGGAAAGGACATCCTCGAACAGCAGCTAAAATCACAGTTAGGGGAACACCGCGAAATTGCCCTTTATACCCGACAAGCGCTTTTAGATACCTCTATGCAGACCTTTGATCGTACCTTTGTATTAACCGACGGCCTTAACATTACCACCCTATTGGTTGCGGGCGTCGCCTTCGCTGTTTCGCTGACGGTACTAACCATAGGCAGCGCAGCGCAGTCATCTGTATTGCGTGCCCTTGGCGTTAGTCAGCTTAAAGTAAAAGCATCCCTGTTTGCGCAATATTTGCTGCTTTGTTTTATCTCAGCCTTGCTCGCCATTCCTTTTGGCGTGTACTTGGCCTATGTCTTTATTCAACAAGTAAACCGGCATGCATTTAACTGGGTGTACCCGCTTTCAATTAATGCAGAGGTTATTCTCTCTAGCGTGGGGTTATCGCTGCTTATCGTTTCACTGGTGCTGTTGTTACCTTTAGGAAAACTTAAGCCGAAAATTGATTTAAGGCAGGAAGTTCAGCTATGACAAACCATTTAAGTAGTGCCAACACCACGTTTTTGCGATTTAAAGCCAACATCTTTTTAGTACTTGTAGCTGTTTGTTTCACGTTGAGTGCATGTACTGAAAACCCAAAAGATGAAAACGAAACTCTGGGAACCTCCACGCCAAAGGGCTTTTTTGGAAACATGCAGTCGAGCGACGCCTTCACGCCAGTAAAGCGGGGCAATACTGTTGAATTACCGCGCGATCACATGAGTCATCCCGATTTTCAGTTAGAGTGGTGGTACCTCACGTTTGTGTTAAGCGCTGAAGACGGGCAAAAATTCGGCCTTCAATATACGCTTTTTCGTTTCAATACTGAGCTAAATGCCCCTCAAAGCGCTAAGGCTAATGCTAAAAAGAGTGCTGAAGGTAGCGCCGAAAGTAGTGCTAGTCATAGCTCTGAAGATAACCTCCATACTAACGCTAATAGCCATATCGCAAAAAACTGGAGCAATGGCCAGCAGTGGATGGGACATGCTTCGCTGCACACCGCTGAACAGCATTATTTCGAAGAACGATTTGCAAGCGGTGGTGTAGGTAATGTCTATGTGAATCAACAACCCTTTACGACAGTTATTGACGATTGGGTTTGGAAAGCGGCACAGGCGGAGGTCCAAACAGGTGCAGAAAGTAAAGCCATGTTCCCTTCCGTATTAACTTTCTCTTTCGGGCAAAGCAGCACGCTTCATCCGCTTAAAACACGTGAAAAAATCCCCGCTACCTCTGCAGACAGTTTATCAGAATTAAATGACGCGCCAAGCGTTAGCGCCGTCAAAATAGCGCTTAACCTAAACACCTCTGGGCCTTTCATCAAACAGGGTGATAACGGCTACAGTAAAAAAACACAAGACGAACGCCTTCGCTCCTACTATTACAGCCAGCCGTTCATTAACGCGGAAGGTACGTTAAACATAGAGGGCAATAGCGTAAAAGTTGCGGGTAAAGGCTGGTTTGATCACGAATGGACGAGCCACCTAGCCAACAGTGAAGCCATGGGATGGGATTGGTTTTCGCTGCATTTAGACGATGGAAGTAAATTGATGGCGTTTCGCATGCACGCCATGAATGAAAACATGAAAAATAGCAAAAGCAAACACAGCGAAATATTCACAACGGCTAGCTATATAGCGGAAAATGGCACGAAAGAAACTATCGACCAAGCCAACGTATCAATTACGCCAACGGCCTATGAAACAATCAACGAGGGAGAGTCAGCTCGCTCTGTTCCCACCGCTTGGCGCATTCAAATACCAGAAAAAGATATCGACCTATCCATTCGCCCGTTCAAGGAAAGCCAATGGAATAACAGCTTATTTCCCTATTATGAAGGGCGAGTGGAAATAAAAGGCTCCCATTCAGGGAGCGGCTTTATGGAATTGACAGGCTACTAAGGCCTGTTGACCTTTGATATACAGCGAAGCGTAATAGCCCCTAATAAATAGACCAATTGATGCGTTCACTTAGCGATGTCAAAGCCGCCACACCTAGCTGAGAATTACCCACGCTATTAAGCGCTGGCGAAAATACGCATATTGAAAAGCGTCCTGGTACAACAGCCACTATCCCTCCACCTACGCCACTTTTACCCGGCAAGCCTACTTTAAAAGCAAAGCTCCCAGCTTCGTCATACATACCACTAGTCGCCAGAAGCGCGTTCACTTGTTTGGTTTGATAAGGCGTTAGCACCTTTTCATTTGCGCAAGTAGAAAAACCTGCGTTAGCAAGAAAGCTCGTTGAGCGCGCCAAGTCCTCACAACTCATTTCTAGCGCACAGTTGTGAAAGTAATTGCGAAGCACATCTTCCACTTCGTTTTCAAAATTTCCGTAGGCTTTCATCAAATATGCCATTGCTGCATTGCGAGAGCGGTGCTCGTATTCAGACTCCGCCACCACCTTATTTACCACGATGTCGCCGTTACAACTTAAACGTCTTACGAAATCTCGCATGGCAATATAAGGGGAAGCAAACCGAGATTGCACCATGTCACTAACCACCAGCGCACCGGCATTAATGAAGGGGTTGCGGGGAATACCGTTTTCATATTCCAACTGTACAAGAGAATTAAACGGCAGGCCGGATGGCTCGCATCCAACTCGCTCCCACATAGTTTCACCGTAGTGATTAATAGCTAAAACAAGATTAAAGACTTTTGAGATACTTTGAATAGAAAAAGGAACGCTCGCATCGCCTATCGACGTTATTTGACCGTTTGTATCGCAAATTGAAATGCCAAATTGCCGTGGATTAACCGTGGCCAACGCAGGGATGTAGTCGGCAACTTTTCCCATGCCCAACATGGGCTCAACTTCATCATAGATATCTTGAAGTAGTGCCAGCATTTCGTTTTTCATAGTTCCCCTTTCCTGCTTACCACAGATAAAAATAAAGCGCCTTGTTATAAAAACGCTGGCGCTTTAATTTCTATACAAACAATGTAGCGATTAGTTACAGCGCCAATCTTCCTTAAAGTCACACAAGCCATCATCATCTTCGTCTGACGTAAGCTCAATGTTAGTCGATACCTTTTCTGATACTTTATTTGAATCGGAATCGATTATTACTGGCTGTTTTTTATCGATAAAACTGAAGATTGTTTTTGCAATATCCGTGTTATCAATTTGCCCCATAAGCGATTGATAACCAGCGCCAAAAGCAAATACTTCAACATCTACACCAGTGTGACCGCCTGTTGTCCACCCCGTGTTTGTTTTGGTGTCTAAGAAGGTTTTTACTGCCATGAAGCGAGTTTCATCATCTTGGTTTGATACGCTATCTAGCGTGGCAAGCTCTTCTTCACTCAACGACAAGCCAAGCTTCTGCGCCACAAATTCGCCAGGGTTCTCTTCATTTGCCATCTCTAAAGCAATTGTCATTACCGAGGCTGACATAGACTTAAGATGTTCAGGGCTCCAGCGGTAGTCGCCGTTTGCGCCAATGGTTAAGCCACCTGTGCTGTGATCCGCCGTCAAAATAACCAAGGTGTCAGGATTCGTTTTTACATAATCTCGCAAATATTCCATGGTTTGCGCTAAGTCGTGCATCTCAGCCATGGCAGACGCGATATCGTTTGCGTGACCAGCCCAATCTACTTGACTTGCTTCAACGAGAAGAAAGAACCCATTGTCGTTTTCTAAGTGTTTAATAGCATGTTGAGTTAGGTACTCAAGACGATTTTTGCGCTTATCATCCAATACCGCAGGCAGCGCTACTGGAGCAAACAGACCGAGAACATTACTTCCCGCAGGCACTGAAGCCAGACGGTTATATGAATCGGCATATTCGTAGCCAGCATCAATAAACTGCGCCAAAATATCTCTGTCATCGCGTTCAAAGTAAGACGTTCCACCGCCTAGCATCACGTCAGCGACAAACTTACCGTCCACGCGAACATCAAAGAAATCTTCAGCTATTTCGTTGTAGTTCTTACGGCTTTCGTTATGCGCAATGTATGACGCAGGTGTCGCATGAACAATTTGAGACGTTACTGCCAAACCAGTACGCATGCCTTTACTCTTAGCATGGTACATAACAGAGTTTACTGGTTGTTTATTTACATCAACACCAATTGCACCGTTGTATGACTTAACGCCAGTAGCAAGAGCGGTTGCAGCAGCGGCTGAATCGGTAACGTAACCAGATACTTGCGCAGGATACGTGGAAGCATTGCCCACTAAAATATCGTCAAACACAACCGGTTCGATTTTCGGTGTTGACGGGTCATCTACATAATTACGATAAGCCGTGGTATAGGCAGGCCCCATACCGTCGGCTACAACCATTATTATATTTTTCGGTACACCTTTAGTTTGCGTACCGGTTGCACTTGCTGATTCGGTCATAGATTCAGTGATACCACAACCCGCAAGAACAGCAATAGACGCACAACTTAGTAGTGATGTGCGAACAAATTGTTTAATCATTTAAACTTCCCTGAGTAAGTAAGGTACCTACTGGCCTGGATACCCGCAGATACAACAATAACGACACTATCGCGAATGATTCTTTTGTGATCATAATGGTGTTAGCAAAGCGATAAGATGCAATAGTGTAAAGCAGGCTGGCAAGATGCTCAAAGCTTTTGGACAAAATAACGCAAGCATGAGATGACCATCTGGTCATCTCATTAAATTAGCAACTTTTAAGAAGGAAGCGACTACTTATTTTGTGATGAGAGGTATTCGCGCATGCGCTGTTGTGCCACGTCAACGAGCATGTCGGGCTGGAATTTGGAGATAAACCTGTTGCATCCAACTTTTTCTACCATGGCGTCGTTGAAGCTTCCGCTTAATGATGTGTTGAGTGCTATAAATAAATTGCTCATACGAGGATCGTTACGCACTTCAGAAGTAAGCCGATAGCCGTCCATTTCTGGCATTTCTGCGTCGGTAAACATTAGTAAAATTTCGTCGGTTGGATTCTTCCCCTCATCGGCCCACTTCTTCAGCAGCGCTAACGCTTCAGCGCCGTTTTTACGTTCGATGATTGTTATACCTAGCTGCTCTAACGTATCTTTAATCTGTTTTCTTGCTGTGCTTGAGTCATCTACTATCAACACTTTCTTGCCTAAGAAGTGGTTAACAATGTCTTTATCTAGCACTTCTTCAGAGATAGATGTGTCGTAATCGATGATTTCCGCGAGTACTTTTTCAACATCGATGATTTCTACCAGCTCTTGTTTACCCTCAACATTCACCTGAGTTATGGCGGTTAAATAATTGGATTTTCCAATGCCGCTAGGGGGTGGCTGAATGGTTCCCCACGATGTATTCACTATGTTTTTCACTTCACCAATAATGAAGCCCTGCACGCTTCTGTTATATTCAGTGATAATGACATTCTTCGCTGTTGCTTGCGTAGCTGCACCGCGCATTTTGATTGCCTGACGCAAGTCTATAATTGGAATGGAGCTTCCTCGGTAGTTCATCACGCCTTTCAGGTTGTGATGTGAACCCGGCATTATATTGAGCTTGGGTACGTTTATAACTTCTTTAATTTTAAAGACGTTCATGGCAAAAATGTGTCGCGTTCCCAGTTGAAACATCAAAAGCTCAAGCCTGTTTTCGCCAACAAGCTTGGTTCTTTGGTCAACTGACGACAATACACTACTACTCATAACACCCACTTTTCATATTATATATCAACAAGCTAAAACAAAAGCGCCCTCGTATCGGACAAGATTATTTAGCGTGAAGCTTTACGCCTAAATTTACCTTGCTCACACCGGCAAAGCTATTACCCTTTTAGCTAATAGACAGACGAAATAGTCAACACCAGCAAGCATTTGCAACCTACGTAAGTTATTTATTACCGACCACTTCTTGCCCCACTGCTGCGCCATTGCCTTAAAACCACTAAACATAGGTGTTACAGATTTACAGTGTCTAAACTTCTTTCGACGCCACCCATTCACAAAATAAATGACCGCAATGCAAAATATATATTTCTATTATTCCAAATCCGGCACTAGGATGAAATGGAATCAACGGGAACGCCCTACAGCGTAAACATAAACAACGTTAAGTATTTTAATTATAGTCGGGAGAGACGCTCATGTCGCAATATCAACAAGACATTGATAACTTCGCCACATTAAAGGCAGCACAAAACGGAACTTGGGAAGGTATCAACCCAGAATTCGCTGCACGCATGAAGGTTCAAAACCGTTTTAAAACAGGTTTAGACATTGCTCGCTACACTGCAAGCATTATGCGCAAAGACATGGCTGAATACGACGCAGATTCGTCTCAGTACACACAGTCACTAGGCTGCTGGCATGGCTTCGTAGGCCAACAAAAAATGCTTTCAGTTAAGAAGCATCAAGGCACAACCAACAAAAGCTACCTTTACCTTTCAGGCTGGATGGTAGCAGCACTTCGCTCTGAATTTGGTCCTCTTCCTGACCAATCAATGCATGAAAAAACATCAGTGTCTGCGCTTATCGAAGAACTTTATACTTTCCTTCGCCAAGCAGATGCGCGTGAATTAGGCGACCTTTTCCACAAGCTAGACGACGCTAAGAAAAACGGTGGTGATGTAGCTGCGATTCAAGCTGAAATCGACAATTACGAAACTCACGTAGTTCCAATTATCGCAGATATCGATGCGGGCTTTGGTAACGAAGAAGCAACCTACCTACTTGCAAAGCAAATGATTGAAGCAGGTGCATGCTGTATCCAAATTGAGAACCAAGTATCGGACGCGAAGCAATGTGGTCACCAAGACGGTAAAGTAACCGTGCCACACGAAGACTTCCTAGCGAAAATCAATGCAGTACGCTATGCATTCCTTGAACTAGGTGTTGAGGAAGGTGTAATTGTTGCACGTACTGACTCACTAGGTGCTGGTCTTACCCAGAAGATCCCAGTATCTACATCAGAAGGTGACCTAGCTGCCCAGTACAACGCGTTCCTTAAAACGACTGAAGTTGCAGGTGTTGAAGACCTAAGTGAAGGTGACCTAGTGCTTAAGCAAGCTGGCAAGCTGGTTAAACCTGAGCGCTTACCAAACGGTCTGTTCCGCTTTAAAGACAACACAGGTTTTGACCGTGTAGTACTTGACTGTGTAACGTCACTTAAGCACGGCGCTGACTTGCTTTGGATTGAAACTGAAAAGCCTCACGTTGGCCAAATTGCTGAAATGGTTAACGCTATTCGCGAACAAGTACCAAACGCAAAGCTGGTTTATAACAACTCTCCATCATTCAACTGGACGCTTAACTTCCGTCAGCAAGTATTTGATGCCTGGAGTGAAGAAGGTAAAGACGTTTCTGGCTACGACCGCGCGAAACTTATGTCTGCCGACTATGATGACAGCGAGCTAGCAGCTGCGGCCGACGAGAAGATTAAGAGCTTCCAGGCTGACGCAGCACGCGAAGCGGGTATCTTCCACCACCTTATCACGCTACCGACTTATCACACTGCAGCACTGTCTACTGACAACCTTGCAAAAGGTTACTTCGGTGAAGAAGGTATGCTTGCTTATGTACGCGGTGTTCAGCGTCAAGAAATTCGCCAAGGCCTAGCGTGCGTTAAACACCAAGCGATGGCAGGTTCTGACCTAGGTGACACGCACAAAGAATACTTCTCTGGCGAAGGCGCACTAAAAGCGTCTGGTGAAGATAACACTATGAACCAGTTTGACGTATAACGTTAACAGGCAATGAGTTAAACGGAAAGCATCCCAACCTTTCCTACAGGGCACCTTCGGGTGCCCTTTTTTGTGCGCGTCATTCACTTCACTTATGCTTTTTGCATAAAACAAAAAAAGCCATATTTTTCTAAATTTCATAAAAAAACAATATACCAACTATATTTCAATACCTTATAGGTATAACGGCGGCCAATTTAAGACTAAACGCTTATCTGACATTGAAATAAAAAAGCTTTATAATAGCTATGTTTAATTAGGTTTAAAAAGAGCATTAGAATAATGAATATAGCGAAGGTCGACCTGAATTTATTGGTTTATTTAGATGTGCTGTTGCGCGAAGGAAGTGTAACGAAAGCTGCAAACCAGCTAAGCATTACTCAGCCAGCAATGAGTAACGGCCTGAAGCGCCTTCGCGATCTATTTAAAGATCCGCTTTTAGTGCGTACCAGCGATGGGATGACCCCCACCAAGCGTGCGCTTGAGCTACAACCCATTATTCGCGATGTGCTTAGTCGATTGGAAAGCTCTATTCAGCCCGAGACTGATTTCGATCCGTTAACCAGCGACAGAACTTTCCGCATTATGACCAGTGACTATGCAGAGAGTACCTTGTTACTTGAACTCGTTGGAAGACTGGCCGATTTAGCGCCCAATATTACGCTTGATCTTATTACGCCGAGTGACGTGACGTTTCACGATGTCGAGCAAGGTAAAGTGGATATGGCAATTAACCGCTTCGAAGAACTGCCTTTGTCATTTCACCAAAAAGTTATCTGGTATGACACCTTTAGCTGCGTAATGAGTTCCGACCATCCGCTAGTAGAAAAATGCAACCTAGAAGGCTACTTGAGTGCCCAGCATATTTGGGTGAGTAAAACGGGGTTTGGCGTGGGTGTAGGTATTGATCCAAATGAAGTACAAAAACTGGGTTGGGTTGACGCAGAGCTTACAAAAATCGGAAAACAGCGTGCTATTCGCGTATTTACTCGTCATTACCATGCAGCGCTTCAGATTGCGAAAAAACAGAAACTTATTGCTACCTTACCAAGCAAAGCGGCGCGTTTATTCAAACACGACCCTGATGTGGTGATTAAAGAGCCGCCTTTCGACATACCACCTATTGCACTGAAAATGGCGTGGAGTGCCCTACTTCACCATGACGCAGGTCACATTTGGTTGCGCCGCTTAATCAGCGATGTAGCTAGCGAAATGAATGCGGGCTAAACATTCACAAAATATATGGCAGAAATACAAACCATAAATTAAAAAACTATCTCTATACACACTACACTGGGTGAACAGACAAATGTATAGAGGTAGTTATGCAAGGATATATTACTAGAGGCCGACTACAGGTTGCCGAACAACTCGATAACTTTATTAATGAACAGGCACTTCCTGGCACAGGCGTAGATAAAGACACCTTTTGGCAAGGTGCGGAAACCCTCTTCGAAAAATTCATTCCTCAAAATCGCGCACTATTAGAAAAGCGAGAACAGCTTCAGCGCGCTATCGACGATTATCATAAAGCTGGTAACCCGGTAAACGGAAACGAATATACCGACTTCCTAAAAAGCATTGGTTACCTTGTTGAGCAGCCGTCACAAGTAAGTGCACAAACACAAAATGTAGACGCCGAAATAGCAACAATGGCAGGCCCTCAGCTAGTCGTGCCAATCAACAACGCTCGCTATGCACTTAACGCGGTAAATGCCCGTTGGGGTAGCCTTTACGACGCACTATACGGCACTGATGTCATCAGCAATGAAGGTGGAGCAGAAGCGGGAAAAAGCTACAACCCCGTACGCGGCGCCAAAGTAGTTGCGAAAGCGAAAGACTATCTAGATAGCATGATACCGCTTGCGAAAGGCAGCCACGCTGACGTTACTGAGTATAAGATTGAATCGGGTAAATTGGCGATCACTCTTGTCGACGGCGATGAAACCACCTTAGCAAACACAGAGCAATGGCAAGGATACCAAGGTGACATTAGCGCACCGTCAAGCCTGCTATTTGCACACAACGGTCTGCATTTTGAAATTCAACTAGACCCGACTCATCCTATTGGCGAGAGCGATGCCGCAAACGTAAAAGACGTACTGGTTGAAGCTGCATTAACCACCATTATGGACTGCGAAGATTCCGTTGCTGCTGTTGACGCTGAAGACAAAACCTTGGTGTATAGCAACTGGTTAGGCTTAATGAAAGGCTCGCTAAGCATTGAAATGACAAAGGGCGGCAAGCAGCTTGTTCGCGCTATGCATGACGATAGAAGCTACCAGCCGTCTAAACACGCTTCACAAGACAAGCTAAAAGACGGCGAACTAGTACTTTCTGGTCGAAGCCTTATGTTTGTTAGAAACGTAGGCCACCTTATGACTAACAATGCTATGCTCTTTGACGGCGAAGAAGTGCCAGAAGGGATCATGGACGGTTTAGTCACTTCACTTATCGCAAAGCATGATCTTTTAGGAAACAGCAAATTTAAAAACAGCCGCGAAGGCAGTATTTATATTGTTAAACCTAAAATGCACGGGCCAGAAGAAGTGGCATTCTCTAACGCATTGTTTGGTGCTATCGAAGCGATTATCGATGTTCCAGCTAACACCCTTAAAATGGGCATAATGGATGAAGAACGCCGCACAAGTATCAATTTACAAGCATGTATTGCCGAGGCTACTTCACGAGTTGTGTTCATTAACACGGGTTTCTTAGACAGAACCGGTGATGAAATTCATACCTCAATGCTTGCCGGCCCTTTTGCAGAAAAAGCCGCGCTCAAGTCTATGGCGTGGATTAAGGCTTATGAAACTGCAAACGTCGCAGTAGGCCTTCGCTGCGGCCTTTCTGGCAAAGCGCAAATTGGTAAGGGCATGTGGCCAATACCTGACGAAATGCAAAATATGATGACCGCCAAAATAGGTCACCCTAAGGCCGGCGCTAATACTGCTTGGGTACCCTCACCTACTGCTGCAACACTGCACGCGCTTCATTATCACGATGTAAATGTGTTTGACGTTCAAAAGTCGCTAGATGAAAACTTTAGTGGCCTTGCTGACATACTTACCATTCCATTGTTAGAAGATGCCTCTACTTTGACGCGTGAGAGTATTAAGCGTGAAATCGACAATAACGTTCAGGGCATTTTAGGCTACGTTGTACGCTGGGTTCACCAAGGCGTAGGCTGCTCGAAAGTTCCTGACATCAACAATGTAGGCTTGATGGAAGACCGCGCGACGTTGCGAATTTCATCGCAGCATATCGCTAACTGGCTAGAGCACGGCATTGTAAGTGTAGATCAGGTAAAAGAGTCTTTGGCTCGTATGGCTGTCTTAGTAGATGAGCAAAATACGGGGGATCCTGAGTATATCCCTATGGCACCTGATTTAGACAGCTCAATTGGCTTCTTAGCCGCAAGCGATCTAATCTTCAAAGGTAAAGAGCAGCCTAGCGGTTACACAGAACCTTTACTGCACGCCCGTCGCCGCGAAATGAAGGCAAAACTTGCGGCGAGCTAGCACAAAATATGAGGGCTAAGAATTGGAAACTAAAAGCTATATTCCAAACGGTAAAATATCAAAGAATTAGCTAGCTAGTTTCAAGCCTCATCAGACGCATTTGAATAAGGCTCACTCTGTTAGTAAACAGCAGTGAGCCTTTTTATTTATTGCTGGTGTATTACTAATGCGTTTGCATTTATTGTCGCGACACGTGAAATCAATTCGCAAACACACTCAAAGCGAATTGTGTAGCAATATGGCAACACTTTAGACTAAAGATATCGCTTACCTCCCCCTTGATACTTTGCTGATAATGCATGAGTAAACTACGCTTTTATAGTGTGGGGTGCAGCGTTTGTTATTCCGTTGGAACTAAACACTTAGCGCAAAGCCTCCTTAGTTTGGAGTATGCACATGCAGATAGCCTCGGCAGCAATACCGAATAATTTATTACAGGCGAACGTCACGCAAATTGTGCCCATCTTTTCAGGTGGAGGAACAAGATTGAGCGCCCATATCGGCATCATTAAAGCCCTGCAGGACATGAACGTAGGCTTCGACACTTTAGTGGGTGTATCAGGTGGCTCGATTATCGCTTCGCTTTACGCCAAAGGTTACACAGTGGAGCAAATGCGAGAGCTCGCACTGGTTACTGATTTCAAGCAATTCACTGAATTTTCACTCGTAAGATTACTCCGGGAAGGCGGGCTGTCTTCTGGCGACGTATTTCAGCGATGGATTGACGAACAGTTGGAAGGCGCAGTGTTTGCCGACCTCCCGCTCAATCTGCATATTCTCGCTACCGACGTAAACGGCGGCGGACCAGTTTTGTTCAACAAACAAACCTCTCCAGATATGAAGGTGTCAGAAGCAGTGCGGTATTCTATGTCGATACCGCTCATCTTCTCGTTTAAACCGTTTAAAGAGCACTTGCTAGTAGACGGCGCTATATTGTCTGAAGATGCGCTGTTTGAAGATTGGCGAGGCGATGGCACGCCATCAGTATGCTTCAGACTGCAAAGCACCGAACAAGAACGTAAAGCCATTAAAAAGAACTTACTTCAACTGCCGCAATACGTCAGCATGCTTATTCGCACGTTTATGACGGCAATATCCAGGGAGTACGTCAATGCGAAGTATTGGCACAATACGGTGGTGGTGAATACCGGGGAGATTTCCGCGGTAGATTTTTCGCTTACACCTGAAATTAAGAACACACTTTTTGAGCTCGGTTATGCAACCACGAAAGAGTTCTTGCCCAAAAAGTGTGCGGGATTTATGAGAAGCAGTGCACTTTAACGGTTTCAGAAGGTAATTATAAGTCGCTAGCGCTTACACTTTATAAAAGTCACGATACCAGTCGACAAACGCTTTTACGCCTGTTTCAACATCGGTAGATGGCTGGTACCCAGTATCTTCAACGAGCGACGACACATCAGCATAGGTGTCAGGCACATCGCCCGGCTGCATAGGAAGAAGTTCTTTCTTCGCCTCAATGCCCAATGCACTCTCAAGGGTTTCAATAAACTTCAAAAGGTGCACTGGTGTTTGCGCACCAATATTGTAAACCTTATAGGGCGCCTTACTCGTACTTGGATCTGGATTGCCGCCGTCCCAATTCTCATTAGGTTTAGCCACATTATCCAATGAGCGAATTACGCCTTCAACGATATCATCGATATAAGTGAAGTCACGACGGTGGTTACCATAGTTGTAAACCTGTATTGTTTTACCTTCCAAAATAGCCTTAGTGAACTTGAAAAGCGCCATGTCTGGACGGCCCCAAGGCCCGTAAACAGTGAAAAAGCGCAGCCCCGTTGTAGGCAAGTTATACAGGTGACTATAAGTATGAGCCATTAGCTCGTTAGCTTTTTTAGAAGCCGCATACAAGCTAACTTGATGATCTACGTTATGCTGTTCTGAAAACGGCATAGTCTCATTCGCACCGTAGACTGAGCTAGATGACGCGTACACCAAATGCTCGACGTTATTATGGCGACACCCTTCTAGAATATTCACAAAGCCAACAATATTTGAGTCGACGTAAGCGTTAGGATTTTCAAGTGAATAACGCACACCAGCTTGAGCAGCCAAATGCACCACTCTATCAAATTTGTGCTCTTCAAAAAGCGCAGCCATTTTGTCGCGCTCTTCTACCCCCATCTCGATAAATGAAAATAAATCAGCTGCAGTAGATGATTTAATCTCGTCTAGACGAGCGTGCTTTAAATTCACATCGTAATAATCGTTAATGTTGTCAATCCCGACAACTTGGTCACCACGATTGATAAGGTATTGCGATACAGCTGCACCAATGAAACCAGCTGCTCCGGTGACTAAGATTTTCATTTATTAATCCTTAATATCTTTTCTTTGGACATGATGACGATTTTCAACATCTCCTGTAACTGATTTAACTATGCCTCGCCAAAGCTTAGAAGCAGTATGTTTCACTAATATATTAAATGGCATTTTTAATAAGTGTCCGCGAACGAATGCCAACCACTGTGCTAGACCCCGAAACTTTACATCAACTAAGCGATGATTTGCAGCAAGAACCTTACCAAAAATAAAGTCAGATAATAACAACCTAATACCTGTTGGTAGTGGCTGTTTGAAGCATTGATAAATATGCGCTGAAATTTGCTTGTTAAAAATCTTTTCTAGATATCTAAATGCTAAAAATAATTCATTTTCAAAGCCGGTGTTTTCCGCAAGGCTAAACAAATAACTTAATTCGACATCGTCATATATGATTTCATCCAGCAATAATGACAAATCTGACAAATCTCTAAAACCGTTGGTAAATTCTTCTGAGAAAAACAAATGTATAGCAGAATGAAGAAACATGGCCGCAGGCCGAAGCACTTCAACACCGTATTCCGTCTTAACAGTAGACTTTAAGAAAATTTCAATATCAGGGGCTCGACCGCTTACAAGGGGAACAATATTGTGGTGAACATCTAAGACAGTTCCACGCTGTAGGTGACGTAAAGGTGGTATTTCATGAGCCCACTCTCGATAATATTTCTGGTCGTATTCAGAGTCAGTGTCTGAAACAAATCCGAATAAATGAAGTGCTCTTTCCACCTTTGAAACATCCTCTTTAAGCACTAAGAGATCGATATCGGAAAATATCCTACCTTTGGCGGCCCTGCTGCTGGCTACAACGTAACCCGCTCCCTTCAATACAATCAAATTTCTATTTAATGCTCTAGAAATTTTTGCATTAACGAAGTTAACTTCATCTTTAACTTGGTTGTGAAATAAAGTTTCATGTCGGAGGCTAGCAATTAAATGTGCGTTTACATTGGTTGGAACTTGAAGATTGCACTTAACATCGTTCAAAATAAAAGCCGCTACTCTGGGTAACAAAGAGTTAGCACGGGCGACAAGTATTAAGTCACGCCATTCTCTAGTAGAAAGTGAACAGGGGTAATTTCCTGTTAGAATACCTGTCAAGATTGATTGTACATTGCGAGACACTAATCTTGTACCTCGCTTTCCAATACAGTTCTAAGGTCGTCTACATTACTGTATGTTGCTTCAAGCAAAAGTAAGTCGGGTAATTTCCTACTTATGAACTCGAAGCCTTCGTGCCCCAAAAGATCAAAATTGAATGCATTTTCTACTAACATTTTTAACGTATTCATTTGAGTCATCGAAAATATTTCTGTGGTGCTGCCAGCTTTAAATTGAGGAAACACTATCGCAAACAATTTAGCGCCTTCTCCGCACCGCCTCACAGAGTCTGTTGGAGGTCTAACATGCGCAACATCACCTTTTTGGGTGTCTGTAGCAACATCTGAGATAAATGCTTCTGGAAACCAATCTTCGACAAGTCTTATTGAATTGTTTTTAAGGCAGATTGGACGAACGAAAGGTAAAACGTTACCAGTCTCGATGTCTAAAACAGCCATTTCATCGGAAAGCAATCGCCAACCAGACAAAGCGAGATAAGCACACAACGTACTTTTACCTGAGCCAGGAGGTGCCGGAAAAATAACGGCTTTGCCGTTTTTTTCTAATACTGCAGCATGAAAGATGAGGTATCTATGGTAAAAATTTGCTACACACCAATTCATTCCCCATTCAAAAAGTGGATAGGCATGTGCTGAAGGCAAAGGTTTGAAGGGAATATGCCCATCCAACTTGAACACCGCTTGACTTCTGAAGAAACGGCGAAAATTCGAAGGCTTTTCAACTGAAACATTAAAATCGAACCAGTCTGAGCTTAAAGTGACGTTATAATCTCGATAGAGCTCTGAAATAGTCTTTGTAACCTGCGAAAAAGAAGAGTTAACATTTACCGAAATCAGGCCAAATTCTATATTCAACTCAGATTTTTTTACAGCACTTTGGTACTGCGCATTAGATAACTCTGACAATAACAAACCGCTTCGCCCCAAAAACTTTTAATCTATTAGATTATTTTCGGTGAGTAAGATACGGAATTCTGAAACATCGTCGTCAGTAAGACCCAACTGCCCCCAGTCCAACTCTGGAATCGAAGGAAAGCTCACTGAATCCCTCCATGTTTTTACCAGACTCTCGTACTTAGAGGGAAGAAATATAACTCGATAAGACGGGATATGTTGGATTGCAACTCCCGACTTATCAGGAGCGCAAAATACACTGATGGACGATAATGAACTCAACCCAATTATCAGTATGTAGCTCGGACAGCGTTTACAACGTCCGATTCGTGAAACACACCGTTGTTAATGTCATCATATAGACCTTGGACATACGTTCGAGCACTTGACTCATTAGTTCCTTGAGGAAGAGGATACAATCCGCTTCTAGCATTCAGGTAAGCAACGACCAAAGCTTCATTAGTTTCGTAATAATAGCTTTTATCGGTTCTTAAAAAGTTTCTGATAGTTTTTTCACTTTTTCCTGAGAAGCCAAAAGGAGGTCGGCCCATGCCAAACACATCTTTCCATTTGAAATTACTAACAGCTTCCGAGGTGGGCTGGGATCTATGGCCATAGAGAACCTTTTTCCAAACGTATGGTGACTCTCCTTTGACATTTGCCGTGCTACAATCTCTTGCCTGTGACAAATTTCCTGACAAGTTGCCAGACACAGAACACCCAGTCGCAGAACTCCCTCCTGCCCATGCCGTTTTTGAAGCCAGTGCCGCTACAACACCGCCCGCGGCAGCCTTAGTGATAAACTGACGACGTGAATTCATACCTGTCTTAATGTCCTTATTAACATTCGAGTGCTTCATAAATTTTCTCAGAGTTCATTTCTATGGCCTGACCATAACATTCAAGAATCAAGCCAAACAAAATAACTATAAAATTCAGCAACTTAAAAAACGAATTATAAAAACCGTTAAAATTACTGACAGAGAGACTCAATCTCTCGCTTAGTTAACGTATGAATAATAGTATACAGATGACCTTAAGGGCTATACTAATTCAAAATAAATCTAACTTACAGGTTCATCAGTGCTAATTGAAGAGTTAAAAAGTCTTGTTAAAGAAAATGCCGACGTACTTCCTTACTCAGAATCAAATACTTCGGGAACTGAAGGCTTCAAGAGGGATGTGGCTTGTATAGTCCGGCCCATCACATTGGGTGTTATTCAAGAACTCATCAAGTTTGCAGGCAGCGTAGTTAATACTCCGAACCAGTTTTCATTGTACCCGATTAGTTCTGGGAAAAACTGGGGTTATGGCTCGTCTATGCCGAGTACAGTTGAAGAGAAAGTGGTGCTTCTAGACCTTTGTGCACTAAACGACATTACTTATTTCGACGAAGAGAATGGTGTCATTTCTATTCAGCCTGGCGTTACTCAAAGCGCTCTATTTGAATACTTGTCCTCCAAACAAACTTCATACATGGTTCCGGTTACGGGCGCTGGTCCAACGACAAGTATTTTAAGTAACGCTCTCGAGCGTGGCTATGGTATTACGCCGATCGCTGACCACTTCACCTCAGTGATGTCGATAAAAGGATTTTTGGCAGATGGAAGCTTCTACCAGTCCTCTCTCCAATGCATGAGCGATATGGCCAATGGTGATAATAGTGAATGTTATGTAGATAAAACATTTAAATGGAAACACGGCCCTTATCTCGACGGAATTTTCACTCAATCTGGAAATATGATTGTAACCGAAATAACCCTTTCATTAGCTCGTGTAAAACCTGCGTTTGACTCTTTTTATATGCGCTTTTTCGATAAAGAAAGTTTCAATAACGCTTATGCGGTTGTGAAAGAAATTTTCCACAATTTAGAAGGCGTTGTAGGGTCAATAAATTTGATGGATAAAAGGCGTGTCGCCGCGATGGTCGCAGACAACCCCCAAGGCTGTGGTAACCATAAAGTAATGACAGATGAACAAGTAGACGCAATTTCTAAACATTACGATGTACCTGAATGGACATTAGTAGGAACGGTCTACGGCACACATTCGGTAGCAAAGGCTGCAAAAAGTGATATCAAAAAAATTGCAAAAGGAAAAGCCGATCAAGTTCTGTTCTCTAGCGACCTATTGGTTAGATTAGGTCAAGTTGTTACTAAAAGGCTTAGCCTTCCGATATTAGATAGTGCAAGAGAACAACTTGAAAAGCTCTCTGCGGGTATGGAGGTAATGCAAGGCAAGCCCAGTCAGGTTGCTTTACCTCTAGCTTATTGGCGCAACCCTAGAGTTCGACCAGATAAGTCACGATTGATGAACCCCGCAAAAGACGGTTGTGGTCTGCTTTGGTACGCCCCTCTTGTACCAGCTAAAGTAAGCTCAATGAGAGCTTTTATTGAAATGGTTCGAAGTATTACCCCCAAATATAATATTGAACCCATGATAACCTTTACAAACCTTAGTGGGATTTCGACTGACAGCACTATCCCAATAGTGTTTGATTTAGAAAATCCGCAAGCAGTAGAAGATGCACACGCATGCTTGCGGGCATTGTTTGATGAGGGCTTGAAACAGGGGTTCATCCCTTACCGATTAAACATTCAACAGCAATTAGAACTAAATGCTAACAGTACGTTTTGGAAAACGGCCGGGAAAATCGCTCACGCATTAGATCCTGCTGGCATTATAAGTCCAGACAGATACAACCCTTATAAACCCTAATACGTTACGTCATTTTTATTAAGTATTGCCATAACGTGTTTTACTGGGATTGCGTAACTAATTCCGCTTGGAGATGAAAGAGCTGCTTCTTTGCCCTGGCTTACAAAGACTTTGTTAATCACACCCACCAAATGCCCTGTCTCTATATTATAAACAGGGCTACCTGAATTACCTGGAAATGCTGTGGCGTCGAGTTGATATACGAGTTCAGGCTTTTTTAGTCTCTTGAGCATTGAGACTGTCAACTGATCTGCATTCCTCGCAGGTATCGCATCAGGCGTAATAGCTGATATTAGTCCCTTATGCGTAGCTGGATAAAGTCCAATTGCAGCACCTAAGGGAAACCCAGTAAAAGCAATTTCATTGCCTGGCTTCAATAAGGTTTCGCTTCCCATTTTTAATGGCTTTAGTTCGTTACTGATCTTCAATAGCGCTAAATCATGAACAGGATCGATATCGATAATTTCTGCTTTTTGAGCGGTGACGTCTCGACCTTCACCGTGAATAGCAACATAGTGTTGCACAATTTGGGGATCTAGAATTTTTGAAACCACATGATAATTGGTTATGACCCATTTACCGTTGCCAACTACAAAGCCAGTACCAAGAACTTGATTGCCATCACTTTCCAGTGGTGTATACAAACCGATAGCAACGACAGAATCCGTTGTCTCAGACACTACATCAACAAATGAGTAGCTTGCATTCGCACTTATAAAAGGTGAAAAAAATAGAGATGTAAAAACCAGTAATACGTTGGAATAGTGCGATAAATAGGACATGATTGACGAATCTCTTTTTTGACAAGGTAGCAACATGGAATTGTTAAAGCATATAGTGCTTTTCTTTATATCTCCATTAAACTTAGCGATTTCACTCTTCGCAATGGGAATACTTCTATCACGAAGAAAACCATATTTCAGCAAGACTTTTAAATTAATGTCACTCGCTACCTTTTTCCTTTTCTCTCAACCGTACGTGAGTGACTTACTTCTCTACCCTCTAGAGCACAAGCGTCAATACCCGAACACACAATCCGGCGGAAACAACCCAGACTATATTTTAGTTCTTGCATGCTACTATAGCACTTATGGAAACGTTCCTGACACGAGTAGATGGACTGAATGCTCATTGCAGCGAAACATAGAGGCTTTAAAGCTTCATAGAAAGTCAGGTGCTCCAATTTTAATAACCGGAGGCAACTTTCTTCACGATTCAAACGTTAATTATTCTGAAAAAGCCAGAGAGTTTTTCGAGGAATTGGGCGTTAGTAAAGATAAGATAATTATCACCAAGTTAGGCACTGATACAGAAGAAGAGGTTTTGTCGGCCCTTCCCTATATCGCTGGCGCAAAAACTTGGGTAGTCTCGTCAGCAACACATATTTATCGTTTAGAAAACTTGTTTAGCTTTTACAATTGTGTCGGTGAATTTTTTCCAGTCAACCACCATTCTAAAGGACTTCTAACCCCATACCTCGCATTTCCTTCCGCCTCAGCGCTATCAAAAAGCGAACTCGCTTTTTATGAATACCTAGCTCTCATGAAGCAAAAACTAATTTCTAATACAGTGAATTAGTATTACGTATAAAGTCTATGTAATTTAATGTTAAAACTCTGCTAGACTGAATAAAAAGTATCGGATATCGCTTCATCTATGGTTAAAAGTAAAAAACAAACCCTGCTCGAGAAGTTAGGGACTATAGTTGGTGAGAAAAGTAAAATTGGAAAGCTGATTTCAGGGTATAGGAAGCTGGAAGAGGCTAACTACATTTCAAGTCATTTTTCGGCATATTTGGCGCCAGTTGTTGCGAGTTCTAAAGAGTTGAAAAATGATGTTTTTACAATAAGACATGAAGTGTATTGTGAAGAACTTGGATTTGAGCCAATAAAAGAGAGTGGTTTAGAGTTTGACGAATTCGACAGCTTTTCACTTCACTGCTTAATACAGCACCATAAAAGTAAGCATTTTGCGGGCACTGTAAGAATGGTGAGGCCCATGGAGCCCGATGAACAACTTCCAATAGAAAAGTATTGCCTAAACTCCATCACGCGAAAAGATTTAGACCCATCTCAGTTTGACCGCAAAGATATTTGTGAAATATCGCGATTAGCTGTTCCTAAAGAGTTTCGTCGACGTGTAATGGATAAATTCGCAGGGGCTGGAGTGGCAGTTATCAACGAGCACACATACTCTGAAAAAGAAGTTCGCTGCTTTCCGTTTATTGCAGTTGGGCTTTACCTCGCTGCAGCAGCGCTCGCAATCGAAGAAGATATCAAACACGCTTATGTAATGATGGAGCCGCGTCTAGCGCGAAGTATGAAGTTCATTGGTATTAAGTTCGAACAAATTGGCCCAGTAGTCGAATATCACGGTAAACGCGCACCTTATTATATCAATCAAAACTTGCTTAGAAAGAGCCTTCGCCCTGGCTTTGCAAAGATGCTTGCAGATATATTGAATTCAATAGAAAAGCAGGATTTTTGATTTGTGGGGGTGCTTACTTTCCATAAATTGAGACAAACTTAATTGGAGTTTTCTGCGATGATTAATGCAGGAGACAACTTTGAAAAAATCACGCTACCAGCAGTGCTGACCCACCATAGTTGAGAATCCAAATACGGTGATATAGAAGAGTCTGGCTTCAAACGATTGAACAAGCTTTAAGCAGAAAATGCCAGATTTATTGTAAACGTCCGCTAATCCCACCTAGCGCTTAGCAAAGTGCCATGGTAGTAGTTGCTCGATGTTCGGCGCTGGCTTGCTGAACTCATCAAGGCAAGACATCACATACTCGAACACATTGAGGTCATTGGCTTTAGCGGTTTCGATAATACTGTAGAGCACCGCACTGGCGTTTGCACCTGTGGCAGTTTGGCTAAACAGCCAATTTTTTCGGCCTATCACGAACGGTTTAATCGCGCGCTCAGCGCGATTGTTATCGATATTCAGCAATCCATCGAGTGTGTAGCGTGCTAGCTTTTCCCATTGGTTCAAGCAGTATTGTACCGCTTCACCTAATTTGGTTTTCGGTAGCACTTGGTGTACTGATTTCTCTAGCCATGTATGGAGCTGGTTGAGTAACGGCAGGCTCTTTTCTTGTCTGGTAAGGTAGCGCACCTCCACCGTTTTATCTTTAAGCTGCGTTTCTATGCGGTAGAGCTTTTGGATGTGATTCAGAGCCCAATCCGCTTTGCCACTGCCTTTTTTACCTGCGCCTTTTTTGGCTTCCATGAACTTACGACGTGCATGTGCCCAGCAACCAATGAGTGTAGCTTGCGTTTGCTCGTAACCTTGATAGCCATCCACTTGTAGATAGCCGCTATAGCCTTGCAGGAAGTCTACTGCGCATTGCCCTGCGCGACTATTGTGATAATCGTACAACACGATATTGGATGTCGCTGTATCGGGGATATGACCGCTAGGTGAATCAGC